>JAZORS010000133.1:0-8597 GCA_045656725.1 Eubacteriales bacterium
TGTGATTCGCAAAATAAATCCCGAGGATAAAAGAGAAACCCTCGTTTTTCCAAGCGAAAAAATGCTTGAGGTTCACCGCAAGATAAGAAAAATTGCTGACGATTGGAACTTGGGGCTTGTAAGTGGCATCGGGGAAGACGAGCTTGCGGTTTTTAAGTCGGTGCTTTTTAAAATGGAAAAGAACGCAAAGGCGCTTGTTAATATGGAGGCGGACGAATGAAATTTATCCTTTCTTATTTGAAGCCCTTTCGCGCGAGAATGACGCTTGGCTTTTCCATTAAAGTTCTCGGAACGGTGATAGAGCTGTTTTTGCCAATGATATTATCGCATATTCTCGATAATGTAATTGCGACTACTGATATATATAAGGTGCTTATGTTTGGCGCTCTTATGATAGTATGCGCCGGGGCTGCGTGCGCCTTTAACATTATAGCAAACAGAATGGCGGCAAATGTTTCAAACCGCTTTTCTCGTAAAATGAGAAGCGACCTTTTTGAAAAAACTCTTTATCTTTCCTCACAGCAGACTGACTCGTTCACGGTTGCATCGCTTGAATCAAGAATAACGAGTGACACCTATAACGTACATAATTTCGTTAATATGATGCAGAGAATGGGTGTAAGGGCCCCCATTCTTTTGATTGGCGGAATGACTATAAGCTTCATAATGGACGCTTACCTTGCGCTTGTTATGCTGGCTATGCTCCCGATAATTTTCTGTATAATTTATTTTATTTCAAAGCGCGGCGTGCCGCTTTATTCAAAGGTGCAAAGCTCGGTTGACTCAATGGTAAGAGTCGTCAGAGAGGACACGCAGGGAATAAGAGTCATAAAAGCGCTTTCAAAGAACGAATATGAAAACCGAAGATACGATAAGGTAAATTACGGGCTTTCGCGTGACGAGCGAAGGGCGGGAGTTATAATGGGGGCGGTCAATCCAATAATGACGCTTCTTATGAATCTCGGCATTGTTGCGGTCGTTGCGCTGTCTGCGGCAAGAGTTGCCGGAGAAAAATCCTCTGCCGCAACAGTTATCGCCTTTATGCAGTATTTTACCCTTATTTCGATGGCTATGATGACGCTTTCGCGTATATTCGTCATGTATACCAAATGCGCCGCATCAGCTAAAAGAATTGCCGAGGTAATGAATACGCCCGACGGATATTCGGTGTCGGAAAACACGGAAAAAGTTGACACGGATGCCCATATAACGTTTGATAACGTATCATTTTCCTATTTTGGAGTTAAAAATGACGTAGAAAATATAAGCTTTTCCCTGAAGCGCGGAGAAAGTCTCGGAATAATAGGAGCAACGGGAAGCGGAAAAACCACTCTCGCGCGGCTGCTTATGCGCTTTTATGATGTTAATTCGGGAAGAATTCTTATTGACGGCATCAATATAAATTCATTTACGAAGCAAGAGCTTCGCCAAAGGTTCGGCATAGCTATGCAGAACGATTTTCTCTATGCGGACACGGTAGAGGAAAATATTTCATTTGGTAGGGATTTACCGATGGAAAAGATAGTAAAAGCCGCAAAAATTGCCCAGGCGGACGAGTTTATATCGTCATTTCCGGATGGATACGGGCATTTGCTCACGCAAAAGGGAACTAACCTTTCCGGCGGACAAAGACAGCGAATCTTCATTTCAAGAGCGATTGCGGACAATCCCGATATACTTATTCTTGACGACTCCTCGTCTGCTCTCGACTATAAAACAGACGCGGCTTTAAGGGCGGCGCTTAACGAGGAATTTTGTGATAAAACCGTCATTACTATCGCGCAGAGAGTAAGCTCTGTAAAAAACTGTAAGCTTATTATCGTTCTTGACGAAGGAAAAATAATAGGCAAAGGCAGCCACGAGGAGCTTCTTCTTTCTTGCCCCGAATACAAGGAAATCAGCGATTCGCAGATGGGAGGTGCTTTCGTTGAGTAGAATGAGTGTAACGCGAGATCCGAGGGGTGATTCAAATCCCAATAAGTTCTCAAATGAAAAGCTTGGAAAAAAGCAAACTAATGCGATAATACTTCGCCTTTCAAAATACGTCTTTTCGCAGTGGTATCTATTTATTCCGGCAATTATTTTCACCCTTCTTGCCAATCAGCTTGCGCTTATGGGCCCGCTTTATTCGGGTGAGGCGATAGACGCGATAAAGGCGGAGGGCGGCGTTAATTTCACCGTCGTTTATGAGAACGTTTCGAAAATGATTTTCTGCTACGTTATCTCCGCAATTCTTTCATACTGTCTTTCTTTCATTATGGTTAACCTCAGCCAGAGGATAGTTTACAGAATGAGAAAACAGGTGTTTGAAAAGCTAAACACCCTACCCGTGTCGTATTTTGACACCCACCCAACAGGTGATATTATAAGTAGAATATCCTACGATATCGATACTATTAACAGCACTCTTTCGCACGACCTCGTTCAGGTTATGACGAGTATTTATACTGTCGTGGGCTCGCTTATATTTATGTGGCGGATATCGCGCCCGATGATACTCGTTTTTGCGCTGACTGTTCCTATTTCTATAATTTTCACAAGATACAGGAGCAAAAAGGTGCGCCCGCTTTTCAGCCGCCGTTCAAGAAAGCTCGGTGAGCTTAACGGATTTGCCGAGGAGATGCTTTCGGGAGTCAGAACTATTGAGGCGTACGGAAAAGAGAACGTTATTGCAGAGCGCTTCAACAAAAGAAACGACGAAACCGTTGAGGCGTATTACAATGCGGAGTATTACGGAGCGACCCTTGGCCCGTCTGTAAACTTTATAAACAATCTTTCGCTTTCCCTCGTTGCAATACTCGGCGGTATTTTATATATGTTTTCCGAGAACGGAACGTTTCTTCTCGGAAGCGTGTATTTCATAACTCTTGGCGGTGTTGCGCAGTTCGTTCAGTATTCAAGGAAATTCGCAGGACCGATAAACGAGTTTGCAAATATTTTGCATGAATTTCAATCTGCCTTTTCCGCGGCGGAAAGAGTGTTCAGAATACTTGACGAAGAGCCCGAAAAAGCAGATGCTCCCAATGCCGCAGAGCTTCCCGAACCGACGGGACTTGTCGAATTTTGTAACGTAAAGTTTGCATATACGCCCGAAAAACCCGTATTGAAAGGACTTTCTGTTAAAGCCGAGCCGGGAAAAACCGTTGCCATAGTCGGTCCGACAGGTGCGGGCAAAACGACGCTTATCAACCTTTTGATGCGCTTTTACGATGCAAACGAGGGTGAAATACTTATTGACGGTATCCCTGTAACCGAGATTAAAAGAGCCGATGTCCGCCGCGCGTTTACAATGATTTTGCAGGAAACCTGGCTGTTTTCGGGAACGATATACGAAAACATAGCCTACGGAAGGACAGACGCAAGCTTTGAAGAGGTTGTGGCAGCTGCAAAGGCGGCGCGTATAGATGCTTACATAAGCGGCTTGCCGGACGGATATAACACACAGCTTTCCGACGGCGGTGTTAATATTTCTAAAGGGCAAAAGCAGCTTATAACTATCGCAAGAGCATTCCTCTCGGAAGCGCCGATGCTCATTCTTGACGAGGCAACCTCAAACGTAGATTCAAGAACGGAGATAAAAATTCAGACGGCGCTCGGCGAGCTTATGAAGGGAAAAACCTCTTTCGTAATAGCCCATAGACTTTCAACAATACAAAACGCGGACCTCATTCTCGTAATCAGGGACGGTGTTATAAGCGAGTCGGGAAATCACGACGAGCTTATGCGTCTTGGAGGATTTTATAGCTCTCTTTATAACTCTCAATTCAATTAAAAAAGAGTGCATTCGATTTTTTGCCCTTTGCGGCGCTAATCGTTTGCACTCTTTTTCTATTTTATCTCTTTTCGGTCTTTCAGATACTTTGCGCGGACCCGTGTTATAAATTTCTGCACGCGCTCCGACTGATAATCTCTGTAAGTCCAAGGTAGCTTCTGCCACTTGCCCCTCGCCCAGAAAAGAGTCAATTCCGTGTAAATTCCGCGCTTTAAGGGGATTCTGTGGCCTATCGGCTTTGTGGTTGCCAGCAAGAGCCGCCCCGTATTTATAAAGCCGGGGTCGAGATTTATTCTTCGTGTATATCTGTTTTCAATTTCGTTAGTGTATTCCTTTATTTCTGCCTGCAATTCGGGGTCAACCGTTTCCTTGAAGCTGTATATTATCCGTTTGCCTTTTCCGCCAAGCTCGTCGTCATAATAGCTCGAGAAATCGTCGGAAAAGGAATATTCTTCCGAAATATCCTCAATTTCGCCGAATTTATCCGTAAGAATAGAGAGGACCTCACTGTGTATTTTCTCATCGGAAAATATAACTCCGATTATGAGCTTTTCTTTTTCAAAATCCTGTGGGATTCCCATATTTTTCCTCCGTTAGAGATAAGTGCCGAAAGCGTTACAAATTAAGAATATAGAGCGTGTTCAGATTATTTAGAGTATTTCGTTAAGTCTTGATATGAATTCCTTGTAATCAGCCGGCGCATCGGGTGAATTGCTTTGAGTAAGGCTGTAAAGCTCCTCAAATTTTTCCGCGCGCAGTCTGGATATAAGGAATTCTTCTATCCAATAAGAAAATTCTGTTTTCGGTGAAAACGCTTCAAGCGCTTTCATTCTCTTATACATCGGAGCTCCGTCAGAGGCATCTCGCCAAGTATCAACGAATGCAAAATCAAAGCTTTCATTTGGCATAATGTCCCTTGCGTAATCAAACGCATCGGATATAACGATGTTTACCTTGTGCGCGTTTTTGAATTGCGGCAGTATGTGGCGCTTGAATAGCTCTGCCACCTTTTCGCTTCTTTCAACGACAGTTACGCTCTCAACTCCGTCCTTTTCCGATGCCATATAGGCAAAGTAGCCAAGTCCAAGCCCAAAGGTTACGACCTTTCCCCTAGCGCGTTCTATTGCATCCTCCGAGGTGTCAAGGTCAACCGGGGTGAGTGTCATCCATTCATTACCGTTTTCGAGAACGGCAAGAAAGGAAAATTCTTCGTCAAAAAATCCAAGAGGCGCGTATTCCGTATAGTCGTCCTCTTTTATCATATCGCCCGAAATTGCCGCACGGTATGGGGGATAGCTTTCCCATTTGAATTCCCAATCACCGCTTGACAGCTTGTCGATTTTTATGTTTTTATAGTATGGATTTTCCGTGTATTTCTTTACGTCAAGTGTGGTAACGGAACGGGATAAATATTTACGGATAAGTGTTCTGTCATCACCGCCGCGCGCATCATCAAGTCCGAAAATTTCGGAAAGAAGCGCAACTATTGCTTCCTTTTTGCTTATGTCCGTGCCCGAGGTTATTTCGTCTATCATTTTTTTAGTTATAAGCTCCGGGCACAGCTCAAGATAGCTTGCGTAAAGATGCGAAAGCCGATAATTCAGGTCAAAGGTATGGCGCAGTTTTGCTAATTTTTCACTGTTTATATAATCCATACGGCAAGCTCCTTAAAATGTTTACCCGTATATTTTACAACTTTTTGCCCTCTAAGTCAAGACCTTGACAATTTAGGCATAAAGTTGTAAAATATTTATAAAATAACCAACCGATAAAATCGGTCCCAAAGGACGAATGATGAATTTTACCGAAAGATTTATAAGGCGCCAGCTTGAATTTACAAAACCGCTGGTTGATAGCACGGGACTTGAGCTTTCAAGAAGCATTCAGGACAAAATAGGCCGCCTTATGCGCCGTAAGGTGCGCTCTCTCAGCGTATCGCACGACGTTGCGAGCGGCGGTGTGAAAATGTGTCTGACCGTTCCGCGTGACGAAATAAGAGATGGTATAATTTTCTATTTGCACGGCGGCGGATATACTTGCGGAGGGCTTGAATATGCAAAGGGCTTTGCTTCGGTTCTGGCTGCGGAGCTTGGAATCCGAGTCCTTTCGCACGAATACCGTCTTGCGCCCGAGTTTCCGCATCCTGCCGCGGTAGACGATAGTGTTGAAGCGTATAAATATATACTTGAATCGGGCTATTGCGGTGAAAATATAATTCTGGTCGGTGAGAGCGCGGGCGGCGGACTCTGTTATGCGCTTTGCCTTCGCCTGCGGGAGCTTGGCTTGCCTATGCCTGCGGGTATAGTTGCGATATCTCCTTGGTGCGACCTCACGCTGAGTGGCGCTTCCTACGAATCTAATGAAGAAAAAGACCCGACCTTATCTAAAAATCGTCTGGCGTATTTCGCAAACTGCTACGTTGGAAATGAAAAAGAAGATAAAAAGAAGAAAAAACGCAAAAGAAAGAAATTCTTGCCCGATACGGCAGGTGAAGCATTTAAGAATGGGGAGATTTCGCCCGTTTTTGCGGACCTGTCGGGCTTTCCGCCCTCGCTTATTTTTGTCGGCTCCGATGAGATTCTTCTCTCGGATTCGGAAAAGCTCACCTCGCGCCTTATTGAGTGCGGCTCGGAAGCAAAGCTTGTCGTCAAGGATAAAATGTGGCATGCGTATCTGCTTTACGGCTTGAAAAGCCAAAGGGGCGATTTTTCTCAAATCAACGCTTTTCTCAAACACAGACTTCCAAACGGAAGTCACAGAAAGCTCCGTTGGATGTCACTGGATAACGCGGCGAAAATATATCCTGCCGCGGCTAGTTCGAGATGGACTAACGTTTTTCGGCTTTCCGCAACGCTTAACGAAGAAGTAGACAAGAAAATATTGCAATCAGCCCTTGACGTAACTGTAAGGCGCTTTCCCTCTATTGCGGTGCGCCTGCGGCGCGGAACCTTCTGGTATTATCTTGAAGAAATAAAAAAAGCCCCCGACGTTCTTGATGAAAAATCCCATCCTCTTTCGCGTATGACCTTTTCCGATATACGCTCCTGTGCTTTTCGCGTTCTTGTTTACAAAAAGCGTATTGCGGTTGAGTTTTTCCATGCTTTAACGGACGGCAACGGTGCGCTCGTATTTTTGAAAACACTTCTCGCGGAATATATATCGGAAAAATACTCCCTGAATATTCCTTCGGAATCAGGTGTTTTAAATCGCCTTGAAGCGCCGAGCGAGGAAGAGCTGACGGATTATTTCCCGATAATAGCAAAGGGCAAAATCCCCAAAAGCCGTAAGGATACGGACTCATACAGAATCTACGGAACGGACGAGCCGGACAGCTTTCTTAACAACACTACCTTTATAATGGACACAAAGGAGCTGCTTTCGAAATCCCGTGAGCTTGGCGTCAGCTTAACCGCATATATTTCCGCGGCATTCGTTAAGGCGGCAATAACGCTTCAGGACGAGGAGATAGTTCACGCCAAAAATAAAAAGCCCGTCAAGGTCTTAATTCCTTGCGACCTGAGGCGTATATATGAGGGAACGGAGCGCTCAATGCGTAATTTCGCCCTGTATGCAACACCGGGAGTTGACCCTCGCCTTGGCGAGTATACTCATTCTGAAATAGCGAAAATAATTTCTCATCAAATGGTGCTTGAGCTGACCGAAAAAAATCTTTCCTCTATGGCAAAGGCAAACGTCAAGGACGAGGAAAATATGATATTAAAGCTTACACCGTTGTTTATTAAAAACATCGTTATGAAGCTGGTATTCAATCTTGTGGGAGAGAGAAAGAGCTGTTTTTCCGTATCCAATCTCGGTGCGGTTAAGCTTCCGTCTGTTATGGACGAATATATCGAGCGCTTCGATTTCGTTCTCGGTGTTCAGGCGCAAGCGCCATATAATACGGGGCTTCTCTCGTATAAGGATATTACCTACCTTAATATAATAAGGAACATAAAAGAGCCGCGCCTTGAATTTGCGCTTTATCGGGTGCTCCGCGAAATAGGAATCAAGGTTAAGGTAGAGAGCAATCAAAGGGATTAAGGAAGTCCCTTCAAAAACAGATTTAAGGAGTTTATATGTATTGTGTGAAATGCGGTGTTGAACTGGCGGCAAGCGAGAGCATGTGTCCTCTTTGCAAAACACCTGTATACTATCCCGAACATAAAATGGGAGAACTCACCTTTCCCGAATTTACCAAAATAAAGGAAAGAGTGAATACACGCGGACTTTATTTTGTAATCAGCGGAATTTTTGTAATAGCGGCAATACTGTCGCTTTTCAGTAACTGGTCGATAAACGAGGAAATCTCCTGGTCGGCATACGTAGTGGGCGCGCTTGTTCTCGGATACGCGGTGTTTGTAATGCCCGGGTGGTTTTATAAGCCGTCTGCCGTAATATTTGTGCCGATAGATTTTGCGGTTGCAGCAGTGCTTTTATGGTATATTGATTTTTCCGCAGGCGGAGGGTGTTTTTTTAGCTTCGGCTTGCCCGTTATTGGTTTTGTTGCGCTGATTACAAGCGCGCTCGTTACTCTTCTTCGTTACTTAAAGCATGGACGGCTGTATATCTGGGGCGGCTCGCTTATCGCCATTGCCGGTTTTATGCCGCTTCTTGAATATCTTATTCACGTTAATTTTATTGACCACGGACGGCTCGTCTGGTCGTTTTATCCGATGATTTCAATAGGGATTTTCGGGGTGCTTTTGATAGTTGTTGCTATAGTTAAGCCATTCAAGGAGTCTCTAAAAAAAATCTTCTCTCTTTGAAATTTAGGCATAAATTGCCGTTTCCTCAGTCGCCGTACAAAGTACGCTCTCCATCGTCA
>JAZORS010000134.1:0-2430 GCA_045656725.1 Eubacteriales bacterium
TACGTCAGCGACGTCATTTCAATGAGCTGCCAAAATTGATAGCTCTGAGCTTCGGCGTTGATACGGTATTCCGGCTCTTTGTCTTTATCGTTGATATAGGTTGCGAACTCGTCCACGACCTCAAGGTAATTGTAGACAGTGGTCCTGCAAAGTCCAAATTTCTCGCGTAGGAAGGTAAGAAGGTAGATTGAGTTTTCGCTCCACCAATTACCGCCTATCGGAGAATAAGGGTTTTCTGAAGTTTTACATTTAGGGTGCTCTTTGTTGTATTGATCGCAAAGTGCTTCGGTTTGAGTATGATACGCAGCCCAGGCACCGGAGCGCACCAGGCGAGCAATCGTCAAAGCCAAATCCCAGCGAGCATTAGACGAATTGCTGAGCTGCCTTCGGATTTCTTCCTCGTACATATCAAGAATTTTGGCGTCATTAAAGGTCTTCTGATACCTCAAATCATAGCCATAACCTCTATTGCATTGATCTAAAAGCTGTTTCAAACTTAATCTCATATACAATTCCGTCCTTAAAAACAAAATAGAACTGCCCAATCTGGACAGCTCTATGGTATCATAACAAACCGTGCTTTTTATATTTTTCTTTACTGTTGACTTTTCAAGAATATAATGCTATAATTAAAATTAAAGTTTGTTTGATGCCGGAGCTTTAATCGGTCCGGCTTATAAAGGGTAAAACGGGTATTATTATGACAAATGATATTAAGGTTTCGGTTATCATACCCGTCTATAACGCCTATGACTATCTTCGTCCCGCTATGGATAGCGTTATTTATCAAACGCTTCGGGAAATTGAGATAATCTGCGTTGACGACGGCTCAACCGACCATTCGCTTGAAATAATAAAAGAATACCAGAAAAACGACGATAGAATCCGTATTGTAACGGAAACTAACGCCGGTCCTGCCGTCGCACGCAACAATGGTCTTAACCGCGCAAGAGGTGAATATCTTGCGTTCTTTGATGCGGACGATTTTCTTGAGCCGAACTTTCTCGAAGCGCTTTACAAAAAGGCAAAGGAAAAGGACCTTGATATAGCTATTTCGGATTACGATGTCTATAACAGCAAGAGAGCCACATTTGTAAAGGGTGATGGGGGAGCTCATAAGGAGATATTTGACGGTGACGCCGTAACCTCTAAAAACGAAAACCCCGATTATATACTTTCTTCCACTATAAATTCGGCTTGGAACAAGCTTTTTCGGCGCGAGTTTATAATTTCAAAGGGTATACGCTTTCTTGAAAACGTCAGAATGTATGAGGACGTTTATTTCGTGGTTAGCGCAATGGCTCTTGCTGCAAGAGTTGCGAAGGTTCCGGACGTGCTTATGCACCACAGGGTTCATTCGGAACAGGCAGGGGTAAAGAGTTTCAAAAAATACTACTCACAGATTCCTGTCGTTTATGCGAAAACCAAGGAATTCCTTATGCATAACGGAATGTACGCACCGATATCATTTTCGTTTTTGAATCTTTCCGCCGTGCGGTGCTTTAAGATATTTAATCTTCTCGGCGGTGATGATAAGGAAACGTTCTGGAATATGATTCACGAGTCCTACGTCGATTTGCTCGGCTGGGCGGACAGAACTGCCAACGATTTTGAATCGAGCGAGGTTTGTGAATTCGTTGCCAGCATACAAATGTACGATTACGACGAGTTCAAGTGGCGCCTTTCAAAGGGAAGAAAGCTGAAGCTTGACGATGCTGCGTTGAAGCAAAAATACAAAGCGGCTAAAAACAAAAAGAAATTCCGTTCATTTTTGGCAAGGGCTTTTCCCTCTCTTTTGAAAATCTTTTCAAGGAAAAAGAAAAATAACGAAAAAAAATAGCATGACACTCCGTGAAAATAGTGCCGTGCTGTTTTTTTGTTTTAATCGGAAAAATTAAAAAAGTGAGTTTTTTGAAGGATAAAAAACTTTTTAACTGCCGTTTACCCAGCTTTATATAATAATATAAAAATAAATAAAAATTTTCCCCCAAAAGTATTGACAAAGCGCCCCTTAGATGTTAAAATATATCGTAACCCTTGTCAATGGGTAAGTTATGCCCATTTGCAAGAATATGAAAATTAAAAGAAGGAGGAAAAGCATGCCAACCTTTAACCAGCTCGTAAAAAAAGGTCGTTCCGATAAGACGTACAAGTCAAAAGCACCTGTACTTCAAAAGGGCTTCAACGCTCTTAAAAACAAGGAAACCGATCTTAGCTCGCCGCAAAAGAGAGGCGTTTGCACCAAGGTTACTACCGTAACACCTAAGAAGCCTAACTCGGCTCTTCGTAAGATTGCCAGAGTAAGACTTACTAACGGAATGGAAGCAACTTCTTACATTCCCGGTATCGGACACAACCTTCAGGAGCACTCGGTTGTTCTTATCCGCGGCGGCCGTGTTCGTGAAGTCGGATGTAGCCATGTCGTTCTGT
>JAZORS010000135.1:0-4130 GCA_045656725.1 Eubacteriales bacterium
CAAATTCGTTGCCTGCTGCCTTGAGTTGCTCGATTTTTCTTACATCAATTCTGATTGATGAATAGAACTTAAGCGCACGGCCACCTGTTGTAACCTCGGGGTTTCCGTACATAACGCCAACCTTTTCACGAAGCTGGTTGGTGAAAATAACTATACAGTTGGATTTCGCAATAGCACCGGAGAGCTTTCTCATTGCCTGCGACATAAGGCGCGCCTGAACGCCGACGTGAGATGCGCCCATATCGCCCTCTATCTCCTGACGTGGAACGAGAGCCGCAACCGAGTCGATTACGATAACGTCGATAGCGCCGGAATTTACGAGAGTTTCCGCAATTTCAAGCGCCTGCTCACCGCAATCGGGCTGTGAAACGAGAAGGTTATTTATATCAACGCCTATCTTTTTTGCGTACACGGGGTCAAGTGCGTGCTCCGCATCGATGAAGGCCGCCTCTCCGCCCTGCTTCTGCACCTCGGCAACAACGTGCAGGGCAATAGTAGTTTTACCGGAGGATTCGGGACCATATATCTCGGTTATTCTTCCTCTCGGAATTCCGCCTATTCCAAGCGCGAAATCAAGGGATAAAGAGCCCGTTGATACGGCTGAAACGTTCATATTGCTATTCTCGCCAAGACGCATTATAGCGCCCTTTCCGCATTCTCTTTCTATTTTTGCCATTACGGTTTCTACAACCGCTTTTTTATCTGCGCCGGAAACCTTTGCCGCGCTTACCGCTTTTTCTTTCTTTGCTGCCATTTTAAGTTCTCCTTTTATTGCTTTTGTGTTTTAATTATAACGCCATAGCTGTCCGAAAATCCGTACAGCTATCAAAAGAGTTTCACCGCGCCTGCCTTGCGGACAAGGTAGCGCTTTACCGAGCCGCGACCGAATACGGATTCCATAAACAAGACGTAAGAATCGACATCAGACTTGGGCACAAATGCCTCAACCGTCCCCGCGAATCCGCCGCCGTGTACGCGCGCGGCGCACTTTTTTCCTTTAAAATATTCGTCGCTTATTGCAAGAGCCAAGGAAATTCCCTGCTCCTTTACCGCCTTATCCGTATATACGTTTTGTAAATACTTGAACGACGAGTCACCCGATTCTTTTACGCATCGAAGAAGCTCGTCAGTATCCGCTGCGAGAAGGGCTTTTTTTATTTTCTTTACCCTCTCGTTTTCGTTTACGAAATGCAATGCGCGAAGCACCGCGCGATCGCCCGCCGTTTTGCGGAGCGCATCTATTTCGTTTATAATATCCGAGAGGTCAACGCCGCGGAGCATTGTTTTGTTGAAGTGTTCCGCTACCGACTTCATTTCAAGCGGAACTCCGGCATAATCGTCGTTAAGGTCCGCGTGGCCCCTGCCGGTGTTAACCAAGCAAAGCTCGTATCCGTTTTCCGAGAGTGAAAAATCAATGGATTCAACCACGGGATTTTCAGAATCGCAAAAATCAATATAAACGAAACCGCCAACGGCACACGCCATCTGGTCCATAAGCCCCGACGGCTTTCCGAAATACTCGTTTTCGGCGTACTGCGCTATTTTAGCCAATTCTTTGTTATCAATTTCCGCATCGCAATACAGGTGGTTTATTATATTTCCTATCATCACCTCGTAGGCGGCGGAGGATGAAATTCCGCTTCCCGCGAGCACTTCCGAGTCAAGATACGCATCAAAGCCGCCGATTTCAAAGCCGCGCGCCTTTATTGCGTATAAAACTCCCGCTATAAGAGATGATGACGTGTATTTTTCAAAATTGTTTTTATCGGAAATTTCAGCCAGCTCTACCCTGTCTTCCCCGTATCCTCGTGAAAATACTCTTACTGCTCCCTCATTATTTCTTGCCGCAACGGCAATTATATCCGAGTTTATTGCTCCGGCAATTACAAGACCGCCGTTATGGTCAGTGTGGTTGCCTGCAATTTCGCATCTTCCTGGCACGGAAAAAACGGAAACCTCCCTATCTCCGAATCTTTCAAAAAAGGCATCCGCGGCACCGGTAAAGCGCTTCGTTTGCGCCTCGGTGTCGGAATAAATACCGGCGTAGTCGGAAAGCGCACCGATGGAAAGCTGACTTTTCAGTTGTTCTATGTTCATGGGTTCACCTATCTGGGTAAAAATTCTCTCACGAGGTCAAAAAGCTCGTTTTTCACGGCTTCACCGGAGCGTAGCTTTCCTGCTTCGTCATCAAGGTAGACACACTCTCTTTCCATATGGCGAAACCAAGTTAGCTGGCGCTTTGAGTATCTGCGGGTTGAGAGCTTTATTTCTTCAACCGCATCGGAATAGCTGCACTCGCCGCGAAGATATGCGATAAGCTCCTTATAGCCAATCGCCTGCGCGGCAAGAGAATCCGCGTCAAGATGCCCGCCGTCAAGAAGTGCGCGAAGCTCGGAAAGAAGCCCGCCCTCAATCATTTTGTCAACTCTTTGGTTTATTCTTTTATATAGATTTTCTCTGTCGTGAAAATCAAAAGCGATAACAAGAGGGGAAAAAGGCGGCTTTTCTTTTTGCGAAAGCTCGTCGAAATAGCTTTTCGGCTTTCCGCTTTTCTCGTAAATTTCAAGTGCGCGCGCAACGCGCCTTACGTTATTTTCGTGAATTTTTTCAGCGCTTACGGGGTCAATTTCTTTGAGCTTTTCCCAAAGCGCGTGCTTATCGGCATCCGTCTTTACGCCGGCCAAAAGAGCTTCTCTGTATTCAGGGTCGCTCTCGGGAGAGGCGCTCATCGGTCCTCTGAAAAGAGAATCGATATAAAGCCCCGTTCCGCCGACTACAATAGGCAGATTGCCGCGCGATATTATTTCATTTATTTTTTCAAGCGCAAGGGCTCTGTATTGCTCTGCGCTGAACGGCTCATTCGGCGATACAATATCTATCAAGTGGTGAGGCACGAGCGCTCTTTCTTCCGCTGTTGCCTTCGCCGTTCCTATATCCATTCCGCGATATATCTGCATCGAATCGGCTGATATGATCTCGCCCGAAAAGCTTTTTGCCAGTTCAAGCGAATACGCGGTTTTTCCCGATGCGGTCGGGCCCGTTATAACGAGAAGCTTATTCATCCGACAACACCAGAAATCCAGCCGAGCGTGTCCTCAAAGAACTCCGCTCTGTTCGTTTCATTGAACAGCTCGTGTCTTGCGCCCTCGTAGAGCTTAATATTTACGTCCCTTGCTCCTGCGATAAGAAGCTTTTTATATACCGTCATAGGCCCTTTTCCGTAAGCACCTACCGGATCCATATCACCGCTTACGATAAGCGTAGGAAGATGCTTTGGAAAATTCTTATACCACTCGCGCGAGTTGGAATCACTGAGCATTTTAAAGAGCGTTCTGTATCCTGAAACAGTGAAGGTAAAATTAGTTCTTTCGTCATCCGCTCTGTCTGCGACGAGGTGAGTTTCACGCGTCAGCCACGCATTTATTCCGTCCTCCTTCGGGAATTTGCTGTTATATCCCGAAAAAGCAAGCTTTGCTATAAATTTCGAGCGATTGCGGCTTCCGTATACCGCGCTGTTCACAGCGGCTAAAATACGACCGAAGCCAACCAACGGATTAGGGCCTGACGTTCCAAGTATTATAAGGCCGTGCAAGCTATGCGGATAACTCACCGCATAAAGCCGTGCAATAAACGAGCCCATACTGTGCCCAAGAAGAATGACGGGAATTTTCGGATACCTGGTTCTCAGGATTCTATTAAATGTGTGAATATCCGATATGAGAAGATTTTGGGAATTCTTTTTTGAAAAAAAGCCAAATTCATCGGGAGAGGAAACCGACCTTCCATGACCTAAGTGGTCATTTCCCGCAACGACAAAACCGTACTCAGCAAAATAATCCGCAAGACCGCTATATCTTTCTATATGGTCAATCATTCCGTGACAAATCTGGATTATGCCCTTGATTTTTCCGCGAGGCTCGCGGATATAAGCGGAAATTTTATGTGTTCCGTCAGATGACGGAAAACTGAACTGCGAGAATTTTGAGCTCATACGGTTTTCCTTTCTCTGTACTTTAAGTTAGAATTTTAATTTTGCTATGCGCTCCCTGACCTCTTTATCGGTCGGAACCGCGGTTGACGTTCCATAGCGAGAAGCAGTAATAAGATACGCCGCCTCGGCATACTTTGCG
>JAZORS010000136.1:0-6440 GCA_045656725.1 Eubacteriales bacterium
CCTGATGTCGGCGGAGATGCCGGCCCTTACGTTCAGAGTCAGAGAAAAGAAATTTATATGGAGTATGCAAAAAAGCTCGTTGAGCTTGGCGCGGCTTATTACTGCTTCTGCTCAAAGGACCGACTCGAAAAGCTGCACGAAGACGACGCAACAAGCGGCTATGACCGCCATTGCCGCAATCTTACGTCCGAAGAGGTTGAAAATAATCTCAAAGCAGGTCTGCCCTTTGTTATCCGCCAAAAAATGCCACTTTCCGGTGTTACAAGCTATAAGGATGAGGTTTTCGGAACAATCTCGGTAAATAACGAGGAGCTTCAGGATCAGATTCTCATTAAGGCAGACGGATATCCTACTTATAACTTCTGCCACGTTATCGACGACTATCTTATGGGTGTTACGCACGTAGTGCGTGGCTCGGAATATCTCACCTCAACGCCGAAATACGTTCTTCTTTACGACTCTTACGGCTGGCCCCGCCCCACCTATATTCACCTGCCTCTTCTTATGGGCAGAAACGACGACGGTTCAATATCCAAGCTCTCCAAGCGACACGGCGCAGTTTCATTCCAGGATCTTATAGATAACGGCTATCTGCCCGATGCTGTCATAAACTATATTGCCCTGCTCGGATGGTGCCCCAAAGCAAGCGAAACGGAATTTTTCACCCTCGATGAATTAAAATCCGTTTTCACCCTCGACGGTATATCGAAATCTCCCGCTGTTTTCGATTACGACAAGCTTCTTTGGTTTAACGGCGAATATATCCACAAGCTCACAGACGAGGAATTCAAGGAAAAGGTAACTCCCTTTATCAATGTTATAATTCCCGAAAATGTAAACGTGGAAAAGATGTTCGCGCTTCTCAAAACGAGAATCTCAACTCTTGCGGAAATCAACGAAAAAATGGCATTTTTCCTCTCGCTCCCCGAATACGATAACGAAATATTCCTTAACAAAAAGAATAAAATCAACGATTTTGAAACACCGAAAACGGTTCTTGCGGAAGCATATTCACTCCTTTTGACTATAAATTCCTTTGATAACGATTCCCTCTTTGCAGCCCTGACACCGCTGACAGAAAAGCTTGGCCTCAAGCTTGGCACGGTTATGTGGTGCATAAGAATTGCCGTATCCGGCCTTATGGCAACCCCCGGCGGTGCAACAGAGATCATGGAGGTTATCGGAAAAGAAGAAACGCTCAAAAGAATAAAATTTGCAATCGATAAGCTTTGATTTTTAGAAATACTCTCTTACGGCGCAGAATTTATTTTCTGCGCCGTCTTTTATTGCATAACTATAAATCTTTATTCATATTTTGACTTGTTCTGAAACACATCCTTCATTTTTTTGCGCTTTTTCTTGAAATTTGCAAGATTTCTTGCATTATTTTCAAGTTTACACTTGTAAAAATATTTTAAATATGCTATAATGTTTTAGTACGGAATCTGTTAAATTACGGGAGAATACAGTATGGCAAGTGACCTTTCGCAGCGCATAAGAGACTTATATTCCGGTTTTTCAAAAGGACAGAAAAAAATTGCAAACGCAATCATAAACGATTACGATAAAGCCGCATATATGACTGCGGCAAAGCTCGGACTTTACGTTGGAGTTTCCGAATCTACCGTTGTAAGATTTGCAAACGAGCTCGGCTTTGAGGGATACGGTGAATTTCAAAGAGCAGTCCAGGAGCTTGTCAGAACAAAGCTTACTCCTAACCAAAGAATAGAAATAACAAAACAGCGAATCGGTCGCGGGGACATTATCGAAAACGTTATGGAATCCGATATAAACAAAATCAGATTCTCTCTTGAACGGCTCAACCGCGACGATTTTTACAGAGCTGTTGACTCAATTCTTTCGGCAAAGGTAATTTATGTAATGGGAGCAAGAAGCACAGAGGCCCTCGCGATGGTACTCGGCTACAACCTCTCTTTGATTTTTGATAATATTAAATTTATTAAACCCACCTCAACAGCCGAGGTCTTTGAGCAGATGTTTTCAATCGGAAAGGACGACGTGCTTATTGCCTTCTCATTCCCCCGTTATTCCGCAAAAATGGTAAGCGCTGTAAAATACGCGAAGCAAAATGACGCAAAGGTCGTCGTTTTTACGGACTCGAACATCTCACCCCTTGCGGAATATGCGAGCTGCCTTCTGACCGCGCAGTCTGACATGGCATCATTTATGGACTCTCTTGTTGCCCCCATCAGTATAATCAATGCGATTATCGTGGAAATTACACGAAGAAAAGAAAAGGACATCACCTTGCGTTTCGACAAGCTTGAAAAGGTTTGGGACGAATATAAAGTGTATACGAAGCAGTAATGGATATCAGTGTAAATAAAATCTGCGTTATCGGTGGAGGCCCTGCCGGTATGATGGCCGCAGGAACGGCGCATTTATCGGGAGCAGAGGTTACTCTCTTTGAAAAAAACAAATTTCTCGGAAAAAAACTCGCTATTACGGGAAAAGGCAGATGCAACGTAACCAACAACTGCGAGCTATCGGAATTTCTTGAAAACGTTACAAAAAATGCGCGATTTCTTTATGCGGCAATTAACGCGTTCGATATGCAAAGCGCCATAAATTTCTTTGAATCCCTTGGTGTTCCGCTTAAAACAGAACGCGGAAAAAGGGTTTTTCCCGAGTCGGACAAGGCAAGCGATATTGTAATGGCGCTGAAATCCTACTGCGCAGGCGTAAAGCATGTATTTTCAAAGGTAACGGGTATAAAAAAGCTGGATAACGGAAATTTTCTCGTAACAGCGGACAAAGAATATTTATTCGATAAGGTTATTTTGGCGACAGGCGGAAAATCGTATCCGCTCACCGGCTCTGACGGCTTCGGATATAAGCTGGCAAACGAGCTTGGGCACAGCGTAACGAAACTCTCCCCTTCACTTATCCCCATTGAGTCATCATCGCCCTTATGCAAAAAAATGCAAGGACTTTCTTTACGAAACGTCGGAATCGATATAGTCGATAAATCGGAAAAATGCCTTTACCGCGATTTCGGAGAAATGATGTTCACTCATTTTGGCGTTACAGGACCTACTATACTTTCCGCATCCGCGAGAATCAAAGATTTCAAAATTTCAGATTTGCGTCTTTTGATCGATTTAAAACCGGCGCTTAATGAAGCGGAGCTTGATAAACGCCTTTTAACCGATTTCAAATCGCAGTCAAACAAGGATTTTATAAATTCGCTCTCCGCGCTTTTACCAAGTAAAATGATTGAGCCCTTTGTTGAATACGTAAGGATTGACCCAAGAAAAAAGGTTAATCTTATCACAAAGGAGGAGCGCAGAAATATTCTGTGCGCGCTAAAACGTTTTGAGATTAATCTTACCCGTTTAAGACCGATTGAAGAAGCGATAATTACCTCGGGCGGTATAGAGGTTAAAGAAATAAATCCCAAGGATATGCAATCCAAGATTACGGCCGGATTATACTTTGCCGGAGAGATAATCGACGTTGATGCTTATACCGGCGGTTTTAATTTGCAAATTGCATACTCAACCGGATATTTGGCAGGAAAATCTGCGGCAGAAAGTTAAAATTAAACTATTCACAAGGAGAAATATATGTTAAAAATTGCTATTGACGGCCCGGGCGGCGCAGGAAAATCAAGCGTTGCAAAGGCAATTTCAAAGGAACTTGGAATTATATACGTTGACACCGGCGCTCTTTACAGAACGATAGGTCTTTACGTTGTTCGCCACGAAGCTTCAACCACCGATGCCGAAGCAGTCGCAGCACTTCTCCCTTCAATAAATATCGACTTGAAATTCAAAGACGGAAAGCAGATTATTCTTCTTAACGGCGAAGAAGTCGGGGACAATATCAGAACGCCCGAAATTTCTATGGCTGCTTCAAACGTCAGCGCAATTCCCTCTGTCAGAGCTTTTCTTCTGGAAACTCAAAGAAAAATAGCAAATGAAAACAGCGTTATTATGAACGGCCGCGATATCGGCACTGTAATTCTTCCCGATGCGGAGGTTAAAATATTCCTCACCGCTTCTCCCGAAGCGAGAGCTGAAAGACGCTACAATGAGCTTATAGCAAAAGGTCAGGACGTTAAATATGAGGACGTGTATAACGAAATGGTCCTTCGCGATAAAAATGACTCAACAAGAGCCATTGCCCCCTGTGTTCCCGCAAAGGATGCTATTATGCTTGACAATTCCAATCTGACAGAACTTGAAACGATGAATAAAATCATCGAAATCGTAAAAAAAAAATCTAAAAGTAAAAAAAACTTCTATATGAGGGCGCACTTTATAGTTGCGCCGCTGATAAAATTTTTTCAAAGGATACGCACGGTTGGTCTTGAAAATATACCCGAACACGGGAAATATATGATTTGCTCTAATCATATTGCGGCAAAAGACAGCGTGCTGATAGCGGCTGCATATCCGCGCCAGATACGGTTCGTTGCTAAAAAAGAGCTTTTCAAAATTCCGGTGCTTTCTTGGCTTTTAAAGAAGCTCGGCGCAATACAGCTTGACCGTGGAGGCGGCGACGTTGCGGCTGTTAAAAAAACCGTTGAGCTTGCAAAATCAGGAGAAACGGTTTCTATATTCCCGCAAGGCCACCGTTATCCCAAGGTAGACCCATCTACAACTAAAATTAAAAACGGCGCGGGCCTTGTAGCATACCACTCCGGCTGTGACGTAATACCCGTTTGCATAAAGGTTAAGAATAACAAATACCGATTCCTCGGACGCGTGGAAATAAGATTTGGTAAACCGATTAAAAATTCATCGCTTCAATTTAGAAACGGCGGTTCTGAGGAATATCGGCGCGCTACCGAAATTATTTTTTCCGAGATATTAAAGCTCGGAGATTTTCCGCCTTACAGCTACACAGAATAAAAAAGGAGTGCTTTGATATGATTATTACCCGAGCTGAAAATTCCGGATTTTGCCCCGGCGTTAAAAGAGCTGACAAATCTATCAAAGAGCTTATAGCGCAGAGCAACGGAAAAATCTATACCCTCGGAGCGCTTATTCACAACAGGATATATAACGATTCCCTTTCCGCGCGCGGTGTTACTTCTATCTCAATTGGTGAAATAGAACCGACGCTTAAAGAGCTTAACGGAGAAAAAGCCACTCTCGTAATACGAACCCACGGCATCACCAAAGAAGACTTCGACTATCTTTCTTTGCTCGAAACGGAAAACGAAAACTTTTCCGTCGTTGACATGACCTGCTCATACGTAAAAAGAATTCACAGAATTGCCGAAGAAAATACGGATGAGGACAGTGTTTTTCTTTTGTATTGCGACAAAAACCATCCGGAAGCCAAGGGCATAATCAGCTATGCCAAGGGTGAAAAATATATGTTTTCGTCTATTGACGAGATAAAAAACCTAAATTTCGGTGATAAAAAAATAGTTTTATGCTCTCAAACCACGCAAAACAATTTTGAATACAAAAAAATATTAAATTTTTTTAAAAAACTATATACAAACTTGTTTTTTTTTGATACAATATGTAATGTGACTCAAAAAAGGCAGGATGAAGCTATTGAGCTTGCGAAAAAATCCGATGCGATGATCGTCGTCGGAGGACGCGACAGTTCAAATACTAAAAAGCTCTATGATTTGTGTCGGATTAACTCACCCTACGCAGTTCATATAGAGTCTGTCAGCGAGCTCCCGCTTGCTGATTTCCCGTCAGGAGCTCAAAAAATAGGAATAACCGCAGGTGCTTCCACACCTGACGATATAATTTTGGAGGTTATAAAACAATGGAAAAAGAATTAGATTTTAATTCGATGTTGGAAGACTCACTCAAAACTTTACATACAGGAGAAACAGTCACCGGTACAGTAGTTACTATCGGTAAGAGCGAAATCAGCTTGGATCTTGGAACTAAGTTCACAGGCGTATTAGCAAAAGACCAGGTTACAGACGATCCTACGGCTGATTTGTCCGAGATGTTCAAGGTTGGTGACGAAATCGAGGTTTTCGTTATCAGAGTTGAAGACGGAAAAGGTATAGCTACCGTTTCCAAGAAAAGAGTTGACCAAGACAACAGCTGGGTTGTGCTCAAAGATGCACACGAAAACGGAACTGTTCTTGAAGGAAAAGTAGTTTCCGTAATCAAGGGCGGTGTTCTCGTAGCTGTTGAAAACAACACTGTGTTCGTTCCCGCTTCACAGACCGGACTTGCTAAGGGCGCTGACCTTTCCGCGCTCAAAGGAACGACTCAGAAAATCAAGCTTCTTGAATTCGACGTAACAAGAAAGAAGGCGCTCGGATCAATCAAGCTTATCCTTAACGAAGAGAAAAAGGCTCGTGAAGAAGCGCTTTGGGCTACTCTTGAAGTTGGCAAGCACTATATGGGTACTGTTAAAAATCTTACCGCATACGGCGCATTTGTTGACATCGGCGGCATCGACGGTATGGTTCACAACTCCGAGCTTTCCTG
>JAZORS010000137.1:0-3030 GCA_045656725.1 Eubacteriales bacterium
GCATATCCATTATAACACGAATTTTGAATTCTGCACTATAATTTTTTTGTTTTGCTATCTTTTTTGCCATAAAAAAATATGCACCTCCAAAAGTGTCTAACTTTTGGGGTGCATATCAATAAGATAGCTTGTATACGTCTGCTCTTTTTTCTGTTATTTGAACCCGACTTTTGCATTTAAAGGCGATGAGCTGAAAATTTTTACTCAAAAGAAGGTGCATGAGCTTCGCCCGTTGCAAAGGAATTGGGACCGGGCTCCGAGAGGGAGAAATACATCTTTGCTGCCTTGGTCGTGCCAAAGTCACGGTTTGAGCCGGTCTTTTGCACTTTATTGAAAGCATCACGGAACATCTGATTGTGGGCTTCTTCGCGATTGAGCAAGAAATCAATCGTTTCTCTGACCTTTTTATCCTCTATCTGTCGGTAGAGATATTCGTAAACGACCTTGGCTCTCTGCTCGGACGCGATATTGGAAAGAAGATCAGCGCAAAGATCACCCGTAACCGTAACGTAATCCGCCGTCCAAGAATAACCTGAGGAATTTATAAGGCCGGGATTTAATCCTAGAAGAACGTGGGTTTGCACCTCGCCTGCCTGTATTTTTGTTGCATCAACGTCGTGGCCGTTTAAGAGATTTATGGTTTGCGCCACCATCTCCATATGGCCGAGCTCCTCGGCGGCAATATCGAGGAAGAGATCCTTAATTTCAGGATCTTTAATTCTGAAGCTCTGTGACATATATTGCATTGCCGCCTTTAATTCGCCGTTGCCTCCGCCAAGCTGTTCTTGAAGCAAAACCGCATATTGCGGATTAGGTCTTTCTACCTCTACGGGATGAAATAGCTGCTTTTCGTGTTTAAACATAATAAATAAAAACCTCCGTTTTTGAATTTTTTCTATTATTTCCATTTAAACCGCAGGATATGCTTCATTCCGGCTATATTTTTCCTTTCGTTTCTTATCGGTAAAAGCTTTCCCGTATAAGTCAGCTCGGCACGGCAAAGAATAAAAGGAATAACGGAGGTGAACTAATGAGTAATAAATTGGCAAACGAAACAAGCCCATATTTGCTTCAGCATAAGGACAATCCCGTAGATTGGTATCCTTGGGGAAAGGAAGCATTTGAACGTGCGGCTAGGGAGGATAAACCCATTTTTTTAAGCATCGGATACAGCGCGTGTCATTGGTGTCACGTGCTCGCCCACGAAAGCTTTGAGGATGAAGAAATCGCGGAGTTGTTAAATAAGCATTTCATATCTATCAAGGTAGATAAAGAGGAACGCCCCGACATTGACAGCGTTTATATGACGGTCTGTCAAGCATTTACGGGAAGCGGCGGCTGGCCTACCAGCATCTTTATGACGGCAGATGAGAAACCGTTTTTTGCGGGAACGTATTTCCCGAAAACCTCGCGGGGCGGTATGATAGGTTTTCGAGAGCTGTTGCTTATTATTTCTGAAAAATGGAAATCAGCACGCGGAATGCTGCTAAAACAGGCGGATGAGCTAATCAAAGAGCTAAGCGGCAAAGAAGCTGTGAAAAACACACCGGATATAGATATTCTCGCTTTGGCGGTATCACAGTACAGGCGCATTTATGATGAAAAATACGGGGGATTCGGGCGGGCGCCGAAATTCCCAACGCCGCATAATCTTATGTTTTTACTTGAATATTATGAGCGATATAAAGCTGCGCCCGCGTTGGATATGGCGGAACACACGCTAATGCAGATGTACCGCGGCGGAATGTTCGACCACGTAGGATTCGGATTTTGCCGCTATTCCACGGATAAAAAATTTCTCGTTCCTCATTTTGAAAAAATGCTGTACGATAACGCGCTTTTGATTCTTGCTTATTGCAAAGCATATACAGTAACAAAAAAAAATATATATCTTGATATTGCCGAAAAAACGGCAAGCTATATTCTTTGCGATATGACCTCGTCCGAAGGGGGATTTTACAGCTCGCAGGATGCGGACAGTGAAGGGGAGGAGGGTAAATATTATCTGTTTGTTCCGGAGGAAATCAAAAAAGTTCTCGGAAATGAAAACGGAGAACGCTTCAACCGTCATTTCGATATTACGGATGCGGGTAATTTTGAAGGAAAAAATATTCCGAATCTGTTAAAAAGCAATCCCTGTGAAAAAGCATTTAACGCTTTTCTTCCGCTGCTTTCCGATTACCGCAAAAAGCGCTTCTTTCTGCATCGCGATGAAAAAATCTTAACATCGTGGAATGGGCTTATGATAGCCGCTATGTGTAAGCTGTATCTTGTCAGCAAGAAAAAAATATATCTTTCCGCCGCGCAAAAGGCGGACGGATTTATACAAAAACGTCTTTGCGATAAAGACACGCTCTACGTCAGCTTTCATATGGAAAAACATGGGGTGAGCGGATTTTTAGACGATTACGCGGCATATATTTTCGCTCAACTCTCGTTATACCGCGCGACGCTTGACAGCAGTCATTTAAGCCGCGCGAAACAAATGTGCGATAAGGTTATAGCGGATTTTGGCGACAGCTATGGGGGATTTTACCTGTACGGCAGGGAACACGAAGAGCTGATTCTGCGTCCCAAGGAAACCTACGACGGCGCAATCCCAAGCGGAAATTCGCTTATGGCGTATAATCTTGTCATATTGTCTTACCTGACAGGTGAAAACAGATACGAAACAGAGGCGCAACGGCAGCTTGATTTTCTCGGGGGAAGCGCCGCGCAGTATCCTACAAGCCACGCTATGTTTTTGATATCCCTTTTGGAGCACGAGAAAGCTTCAATGAAAATAACGGTAGCCACGGATGAAAAAACGGATAAAAGCACCTTGCCGCTTGTTTTGCCGCATGATGCTATTGTAAATCTTGTTTCGCCTACAAATGAATACCCGCTTAAATGTGGCAAAACCACTTATTATGTATGCCGCGGCAACACTTGCTTGCCGCCAACAAATGACCTGAACGAGATAATATAAAAACGGATCGTTGGCTGAAAAAACAACGAGCCGGGTTTATCCGGGCTTAACCTACGCGTATA
>JAZORS010000138.1:0-8839 GCA_045656725.1 Eubacteriales bacterium
CATCAGAGGTTGGATTTTCCGACCTCTGTTTTATTTTAGCGCAAAGATAAAACCAGTGACATCAGCTTAACACTCATTGTCTGCTGCGCAGACGACTGTTAATTTCGCCTTTGGCGAATGTAGCACGAGTCGCCTGTTCGAGCATCAGACGGATTGACAATAGTGTGTTTTTATGCTATAATACGTGAGTAAATTGCATATACTGTCAGAAGAAATCTGAATTGTACGGCGTTAAAAGGGGACGTTTATGGGAAAATTTGATGGAATTTTGATATGTACTGATTTAGATGGCACATTATTTAAAAACGACAAAACAATATCAGACAAAAACAAAGAAGCAATAGAATATTTTAAAAGCGAGGGCGGAAGCTTTACGTTTGTTACAGGACGTCTGCCGTACTATTCTGCGGGCGCTTATAATGCCGTGCAGCCAAATGTTCCTTTTGGTTGTATAAACGGCGCCGGCATTTATGACGGCGGTAATAAACGGTATATTTGGAATAAACAGCTTTCGGGTGAATATTTGGGGCTTGTGCGTTATATCGACGAAGCTTTTTCAGACGTCGGAATACAGATTGCTTGCTTTGACAATACGTATTTTGTAAGAGAAAACAACACCACAGTGCGTTTTAGACGTCTTACAGGGCTTCCGGATCTCTTTTGCGATTACCGAGATATCACCGGGCCCGCTGCTAAAATTATTTTTTCTTCTGACGACGAGGATAATCTTTTAAATATCAGAAAACACCTTGAACAGCATAAGGATGCCGATAAATTTGATTTTATTCGTTCTGAACGTGTTATGCAGGAGGTTTTGCCAAAGGGAGCTAACAAAGGACTTCTAATTCAAAAGCTGGCGGAATATTTAAAGATTGACATAAAGAGAACTATCGCTGTCGGAGATTACGATAACGACGTTTCAATGCTTCGTGCGGCAGGATGCGGAATAGCCGTTTCAAATGCGAGCAGAGCTGCTCTTGATGCAGCGGATGCTGTCACCGTTAGCAACGAGGAAGACGCTATTGCAAAAATCATACAGGATTTGAATAGAGGAAAATATATTAATTAAATCGGAAATAACTATCCCGCTATGGCGGAAGCCAAGAAAAAAGACCGTTTTCAAACGGTCTTTTTTCTATCCAATCCGAAGGATTGTCATGAAAAGCCGTAGAGGTTTATCTGTTTAGGGGCGCTTCCTAAAATCGGAATTGTTTCCGGAACTTGCATTTGAAGGGGGCGTAGGGAAAATGGTACAATATATGAGTAAAATAACCTATAGCTTGACGCTGATAGAGTTATTTTTACAAATAAATACGTGGAGGTGCAACAGATGAAAAAGCTGTTAATTTTTGTACTGACAGTTCTAATGAGTGTCAGTGTGTTTGCAATAAGCACATCGGCTGCTACTACTCACACAGTAGTGCCCGGCGATTCTATGTGGAAAATCGCTGTAAAATATCAAGTGGGGTTAAGTGAGATTAAGGCAGCAAATCCCGGGATTTCTAATCCTAATTTGATTTATCCGGGGCAAGTTTTAACTATACCCACAACCGATTCCTCGGTTATAAGCTATGAAAAAGAGGTTGTTAGACTTGTAAATGAGATCAGAGTAAAGAACGGATTAAAGGAGCTTACATACAACTGGGAATTAAGCCGTGTTGCGCGCTATAAGTCACAGGATATGAAAGACAACAGATATTTTTCTCACACAAGTCCGGTATATGGCTCGCCTTTTCAGATGATGAGGAGCTTTGGTATCACATACAGAAGCGCAGGTGAAAATATAGCGAGAGGACAGAGAAGCCCC
Source organism: Eubacteriales bacterium (assembly GCA_045656725.1). Classification (GTDB taxonomy): domain Bacteria; phylum Bacillota; class Clostridia; order Oscillospirales; family CAG-272; genus UBA1740. The sequence goes on from JAZORS010000138.1 coordinate 1,808, forward strand.
GAAGCCGTTGTGAATGCGTGGATGAATTCCTCCGGTCACCGTGCAAACATTTTGAATGCTTCATTTACAGAGATTGGTGTGGGTTATGTTGCTGACGGAAATTATTGGACGCAGATGTTCATTGGCAAATAAGTAAAACCAAAAAATATTGAAATATTATTATTGATATGATATAATTAAATTCAAGAAAGGGAGGATGTATCGTGATCAAAAAAAGAAAAAGATTGATAGTTTTTGGCAGCATTTTAATCCTCTTCTCCTCATTGATGATTTGTATCGTGTGGGGCAATAAAGCGCTTGAGTTAAATTCATATTACATAGTAAGCGAAGATTTACCGAAATCATTTGAAGGTTTTCGAATAGCGCAGGTGTCTGATCTTCATAATGCGGAAATTGGAAAAGACAACCAAAAACTCATCTCAACTTTGAAAGAAGCAAAACCGAATATTATTGTTATAACGGGAGATATGATAGACTCACGAAACACAAAAACAGACGTTGCTTTGTGTTTTGCAAAGGAAGCTGTAAAGATTGCGCCCTGTTATTATATTACAGGTAATCACGAAGCAAGAGCGAGCGAATATAGCCAACTCAAAAAGGGGCTGCTCGAACTTGGCGTCACTGTACTTGAAGATGATAAAGTCAAGATAGAATTGCTGGGAGAAACAATAACTCTCTTTGGAGTTCTTGATCCGAGGTTCAATGCGGATTCTACGCTTGATGATAAAACCGCTGTGGGTAACAAATTAGACGATCTGATAGTTGAAGAAGACGGATATACTATTCTTCTCTCTCATCGGCCTGAGCTCTTTGAAACTTACGTTGATAGAGCTTTGAATTTGGTATTCAGCGGACATGCTCACGGTGGACAGTTCCGCCTTCCGTTTGTGGGCGGAATTATAGCGCCTAATCAAGGTTTGTTTCCTAAATATGATGCAGGAATATATACAGAGGGAAATACAAACATGGTGGTTAGCCGAGGTGTCGGTAACAGCATAGTTCCTTTTCGCGTGAATAACAGGCCCGAAATTGTTTTGGTAGAGCTGAATTCTAACAGTTTTTTAGAAGGATGAGGGAAGTAACAATTCTGAAAGTCAAGACAGTAATTCTCTTGTAAACGCCTTGTTGGGACGAGATTTAAAATGCTGAGTGAATTGAAAAATTCAAAGCCAAAAGACGTGGATTTATCCTCTTGAAAAAATGGAAGCTGCATGCTATAATAAATTCATGGAAGGCGGTAATTCTATGAAAGACGGTATAATATTAAAAAAAGAATTGTATTGTGTATACGATTCTTCTGTTGATTTTGAAAATGCGCTGGGCTGTTTAAGGTTTTTCATACCTACAACAAACGGCTACATAAATTATAATTTGGTGCGCTCTGTCAACAAACGTAAAAACGTTGATATGTGGCGGCTTAGCAAAGCCTATGCTTTTGACGATAATTTTGAAAACGAGTATGAATTGACTCCTCCCGGAGCTGAATGGGATATGGCGCTAAGGTTAAGCGGCCGTCCTGATTTCATCGGAGGTTATGCTCACGGAGATGAGATATACACTTCGTTTTTCATTGACGTTGACGGCAAAAACGTTGATGCGGAATCGCTTAAATCTTTAACACCGTTTAAAAAAATAATCATTAAGGTGCAATCCATAGGGTATGATCCCGACGATTCCGTGACACAGGCATTAAAGCATTTTAAAGAATACGTCATAACTGAAAAGGGAATAGCATTAAAGCAAAAGGTTGAATGGCTAAATGATTATACCTTGGGCACTTCTTATATGGCAATGATGCCGCCCATAAAAACATTAACCGACAGCGTTTGTACGGACGTTGACACTACGCCAAAGGAAGCTAAAACAAATTACGGCTACACACCGGGCGCAAAAAGTGCACACGTCTTTGGTACGGAGAGCGGGATAAAATTTTCTATGTCCGTTTCAAAATATCCCAGCCTTTGCGGTGGAGACAAATTTTTGCTGACGGACAACAAGGGCGGGCTGTATAATAAAATGTATTTTGTCGTTTGTGACGGGCATAATGCCTCCAAGGGTGAAGTTTGGGAAACTACAACGGAATACAGTATAACTAACTGATATAAAATTCGATTTATTAAATAACAAAAAACAGTGGATTTGTGTTTTGCATAGAGCCACTGTTTTTTTAATTGATATAAAAAGAGCGAAAATATAATTAAAACTGTTAAAAACAGTCAAAAACAGGATAGATGAGCATACAGTTAAGTAATACAAGTAATAATACCGGTAGCGGAATTTATACAACTTAATTTTATATATTCTCATATTGACAAATGAAAAAAATGATTGTAGAATTGGGGCAAAAGATGTATTCAAATACACATAAAAAAGGAAAGAAAAAAATGAAAGTATTTATAAGTTGGTCCGGCGAATGCAGTAAAAGAATTGCATTGATTTTTCGTGATTGGTTGCCTACGGTAATTCAAGCGATAGAACCGTTTGTTTCTTCCGAGGATATTGAAAAAGGAACTCGTTGGAATACAGACATAGCCCAAGAATTAAAGGATTCGAGCTTTGGTTTAATTTGTGTAACAAAAGACAACCTTGATTCTCAATGGCTTAATTTCGAAGCGGGCGCGTTATCCAAGTCAATAAACAATACTTATGTCGCTCCGCTGCTTTTTAACGTAAAACCGTCCGATTTAAAAAACTCTCCGATATCACAGTTTCAAGCAACTTCATTTTCAAAAGACGATATGAAAAGATTGATTGAAACGTTAAACAGCGCAACCGGCAATTTGCTCAATCCGGTAAGACTTGATAAGGCGTTTGAGCTTTGTTATCCGGAGTTAGAGAAATGTATTAAAGAGTTGCAGGAAGCAAACTTTGAGAGTTTTGAGGATAATGATGCCGTTGACGCTTCAGATCTGGATCCCAATATCCTTGAAGAGCTTTTGGAAACGTCCCGTAACACACAACGTCTGCTGGGAAATACAGATACAAAGCTGTATGAAAATATTGAACAGGTAAACCAAAAAGCAAACGAAATTATCGAAAAAATCGACAAGCATTATACACTTGATTCAAGGCGCAATTCAAGAAAGATGAGTGCGGTTATGGTTGAGGACCTTCTGTTCTTCGCCCGTGAAAAAACCGAGCTGTTTCCGTATAACATATTAGTTGTTTTGTCTGCGTATAAAGAAGATTTTCCTTGGATATATGAATCCGGAAACGAGCTTATCAAAATCTTAAATTCAAAAAGCACAAAGCAAACGAAAATAGATGCAGCCGTAAAATTCGGTAACATAATTGAAAGCACCTGTGAGATTCCGGTTTGCCGAGAAACGTATCACGTGAAAAAGGAATGCTTGATTCTTTTAAGGGAGCTTCCTCGTTTGATTTTTGATATGATTGAAAAATTCAGTTAGGAGAGCGAAAAGCTAACAAAAAAAAGACCGTAATCGAGCAAACATTTAAAGTTTACCGAACGGTCTTTTTTGTTGAATTTTTAAATTATATTTAGGTAGTTTCGCCCTTGTAAAATTTTGCGGGAACGTGTATCTCGGCGGGATTGATCTTGCCCTTTTTCTCTATTCTTTCTTTGATGATCTCAACGAATTTCTCGCAGATTTCAGGTATGCAGGAATCAATATATGCAACGTCGTAATTAGGGTGGCACTGCGGAACGTTTGACATGGAAATTACAGCTATTTCTTCAGGAATTTTAATGCCGTTTTCAACTAATGCATCTATAACGCCTGTCGTTATTTCGCTGTAAGCGCTGAAAATGGCATCGGGCTTTTCGGGGAGTTTCAAAAGCTGTTTAACACCGCCACGTCCCGCAGCGGCAAAGCGCTTTCTCGAGCAAATCATATATTCATCATACACCGTAAAGCCGTGGTTTTTCATCTGTTTGGTTAGAAGCCCTTGAACGTTTATGGTAAGAGCCTCGCCGATAAAAGCAATTCGCTTTTTGCCTTTTGAGCGCAAATAAAAAAGTGCATCCTCAATAGCGAGCATATTATCGTGGCAAACGAGGTTGTGATCCCCATACGGATTCTTCGAGCCTCTGACTATAATTGTATCGGAGGATTGAGGGGAATCACACGCTTCGCCGAAGAAAATCAAGGCATCTACTTTATTATGAGAGGTATAGTATTTTACCAATTCCGATCTGAGATCAGAATCAAAATTATCTATTGAAAGAAGCAGGGTATAGCCGCATTCTTCAAGCCCATTTTTCAGTTCTTCGACATAACGTATGTAAAACTCGCTTATCGCCTCGGGAATTATGAAAGCAACAACGGGTCTGTCATAAGGCACGTGATAAAACTGCTGAAAACAGCCGTGCTGTCTTGCTACATCGAAAACGTGCTCTCTCATAGCGTCGCTTATGTCAGCTCTACCGGAAAACGCTTTTGATACAACTGATACGGATACGTTGGCGAGCTGTGCCAATTTGCTCAAAGTCATCTCCACACCTCCGAGAAATCTCTATTCATTCTAACATAGAAGGATAAAATATGTCAAGGCAAAAAAATAGAAAAATTTTCTCTGTTTTTATATTGCTTTTTTCGGTAAATGATATATAATATATACGGATTAGTATGGTTTTTAATATTACATACTTTTGTTTGGGAGAATTCAATGGAAGAAATAAATTATGCCGATTATAAAAAAAGTCGGCTGTTTTACATACTTGAATCAGCATTTGAATATTTTGTAACGATTTTTGCAACCGGTGCTGCTTTGACTGCCCTTATGAGCGAAATGGAGATTTCGGCATCCTTGCAGGGAATTATCAACTCAATAGCATCTCTTGTGTGTGTATTTCAGGCGCTGTCCGTTTTTGCTGTAAAGAAAACCTATCCGTGTAAGTACTGGGTAAGTATCTTATTCCTTGTTAACGAGTGCCTTTTTGCATTGATGTTCTTTGTGCCGAATCTTTCGGTTTCGTATTCGCTCCGAGTTGGTATTTTTATCACAATTTACGTATTGGCACAAGCCATAGCTAAATTCACAACCCCATCACGCCTTGGGTGGCTCACATCGATTGTAGAGGATTCTCATCGCGGTGTTTTCGCTGCCAACAATGAAATTGTATCCCTAATTTCAGGCGTTTTTGTTTCGCAGGCTGCCGGTATGCTTCTTGACTACTATAAAGCCAAGGGTGATATGCAAACCGTGTTTATTATCTTCGGTATCACGATATTTGCTCTTTCTGCAACCCATGTTATTTTGCTTTTCCAGATCAAAGAGCCAGAGCCTATGGTATCCAATTCAAAAAAAAGCTTTAAAGAGGTAATAAATACCGTATTTAAAACTAAGGAATTGCGAAGGGTAATAGCGATTAACATTCTTTTCTTTATCGGCGACGTGCCTCTGTACTTTTCCACGTTTTACATGGTAAACGTAATGGGGCTTTCTTATACGTATTTAGCCGTCACAGGTATGCTTTACTCGTTTTTCAGAGCCTTTGTTTCAAGAGGGCTTGGGCGTCTTGCAGATAAGCGCTCGTGGCCTTACATGCTTAAAATCTGCTCAGCCGTTATGGCTATCGGTTATTTTGTTTACGCCTTTGCATCTATCAAGGTCGTTGTATTCTTGTATCCCGTATTCATATTGTGTCAGGCCTTTTATTTCGGAGGCTCAAATTCCGGCAGAATGAATATCTGTTTTGATTACATAGAAAAGGATGATAGAAGATATATTCTCGGCATAAAAGACACGATTGGTGGAATTGCGGCATTCCTTTTTACCCTCGTTGCGTCCTTCTTCGTTGAAAGGGTAAATAATGCCGGCAATATGATTTTCGGAGTTGAAATTTTTCCTCAAAGAATAATCTTTGTTTCGGCCGCAATTATTCATCTGGTTCTTACATTTTTTGTTTTGCCTAAGTTTGAAAAAAGAAACGCAAATTCCTAAAAACAAATGAATTAAAATCAATGTAAATATAAAGGAGATAAGTGCTATGTACATGAAATTAAAGGACGGAAAGTCCAAGGTTCTGACTTTCAGTTATGATGATGGAGTAGTTCAGGATATCAGACTGATAGATATTTTTAACAAATACGGACTCAAAGGAACGTTTAACATCAATACCGGCGCATATTTTCCCGAGGACGGTGTGCGCGAAACGTTTTACGGAAGAATGAAGCTATCGGAAGCACAGGCACTGTACATAAATTCCGGGCATGAGGTAGCCGTTCATTCACTCTCTCACCCTTTCTTGAATAAGCTCACCTCGGACGAGGTAATCTACGAAGTAATCGAAGACCGCAAGAATATCGAAAAGCAGTACGGAACTATTGCAAGGGGTATGGCGTATCCGCAAGGACCGTACAACAAAAACGTAGTTGAATGCCTTGAAAAGCTCGGTATTTGTTATGCAAGAACAGTACAGGCAACTGAAAAATTTGTGTTTCCTGAAAACTGGCTGGAATGGCATCCAACGTGCCATCATAAGCTTCCGAATTTAATGGAGCTCGCAAAGGTGTTTGTGGAAGAAACACCCAAGTATAAATGCGATAACCGCCTCTTTTACGTTTGGGGACACAGCTACGAATTTGATCAAAAGGATAATTGGCACGTAATCGAGAAATTCTGCGAATACGTCAGCGGAAAAGACGACATCTGGTACGCAACGAACATTGAAATATACGATTACGTTAAAGCTTATAACAATCTTCAAACCAGCGTTGACAAAACCATAATTTATAACCCCTCGGCAATCGACGTTTGGTTTTGCGATAATAAAAAGAAAACACGTTGTGTTAAGGCGGGAGAAACCCTTAAAATATAAGGAATTTCAAGCGTCAATAAGAACAAAAAACGGCAATTTTACGCACCGATTTTAATGTGCGTAATTTTGCAGTTTTTTTGTTGACTTTAATTTCTTAAAATGCTATAATCAAATTTAGTTAACGAAACAAAAACAACCGACTGAAATAAGGAGCTTAAAAAATGAAATTTTATTTTAGTAATGCGGAAAAGCTCATGGACGGAATAGAGCTTCTCGCCTCCGATCTCGGAATCGAAATTGTAAAGGAA
>JAZORS010000139.1:0-4435 GCA_045656725.1 Eubacteriales bacterium
TGTTATCCTCCTCGGGAAGAAGCGTTCCTATCATGGAAGCGGCGCTTACAGTTCTTCCGAGAGCCGCAGTTGCCGTGGGGCTCGTTTTGTGCACCTTAATCATTTCGTTAACGATGCTTTTTGAATTTATGACGATAACACGGGCAGAGCCGTCCTCGGTTATCGCTTTTGTCATTTTTGATTTATTTTCCATTTTCTTAATCCTTCTTGCATCTTGCAACAATATATATTCTCTCGTCCTTATCGCTTGCCTCTTTATATTCAAAATCGGAATAAGCGCCGATAAATTCAAAGCCTGCGCCGACAAGATAGCGCTCTATTTCTCTGATTTTATACATTCTTTCCCTTTGCTCTTCGTCGTATCTTTGATACGAGCCGTCAGGATTTTCTGCGAAAAGCGTTATATAAAAATCGCAGAGCTTCCGTTTTTCGTCATACCAGTTCTGCCATACGCAAAATGAATTTTCCGTTTCCATAACGTAATTTTCTTTTCCGTATGATTTTTCAAATTTTTCCTTGCCGTTGATATCAAAAATAAATATTCCGTCCGGTGAAAGATAATTATGAACAAGAGACAAGCATTTTTTTAAATCCTTCACAGAGGTTAAGTGATTTATACTGTCAAGGCAGGAAATCACAAGCTCCACAGTTCCGTAAAGCTCGAATTCTCTCATATCCTGCATAAGCCACAGTATATCGCAAAAACCAAGCTTTTCCGCCCTTTCCTGAGCTATATTCAGCATTTCTGCCGAATAATCGAGCGCTATCATATCGTATCCGCGAGAAGCAAGCTCTATCGTCATTCGCCCGGTTCCTGCGCCGAGGTCGAGAGTCAATTCGGGTGCACGTCCAAGCTCACGGATAGCCGTTTTATCTATAAAATCTGCCCAGCTTTTATAGTCGATTTCCGAATTTATCTCATCGTATATCGGCGCGAGTAAATCGTATATCATAAATTTCCTCTCAAATTAAAAAGCACTTTCCGCATAATATGCGGTAATTTTTTCATCGCGAAGAACACGCACGGCATCCTTCGCAGTCGCCTCGGAATCAAAGATTCCGAAAACACTGGGTCCGCTTCCGCTCATCATAGCCGCCCTTGCGCCAAGTGCCTTCATTTTTTCTTTTATACTCTTCGCGCCCGGACATTCGGGAAGAACTGCCAACTCGAAAACGTTAAAAAGTCCCTTTTCGCTGATTTTGCCTTCCTTTATTTCGTCAATAAGCAGAGAAAAATATCCGTCGCCTCCCGTTTTTATACTGCCGTCAAATGACGCGAAAATTTCGTCAAGGCGCGCATATGCGCGAGGGGTTGAAACGTGCTCGTTTCCAACAGCAATCACGAGCTTCAATTTTGACGGAAAGCTCACCGAGGACATAATTTCACCCCTGCCCTCGCAAAGAACCGTTTTCCCGGATAGACAAAAAGGAACATCGCTTCCAAGCTCAGCTGATATTTTAAGAAGCGCCTTTTCCGAAAACACTCTGTCAAAAATCTTGTTCATCGCTCTTAAAACCGCCGCAGCATCGGCAGAGCCGCCGGCAAGTCCTGCCGCAACGGGAATTCTCTTAACTATTCCGATTTCTATATCTCCGTTTACTGCCGCTTTATCCATAAAAAGCGCGGCGGCACGATATGCGAGATTTTTTTCGTCTGTGGGCAGATAGCGGTTACCACTTACGGAAACTCGGATTTTTCTCGCCTTTGACGGTGAGTATTTAACGGTAATTTCATCACAAAGGTTTACCGCGTGCATAACGCTTTTTATATCGTGAAATCCGTCATCGCGCAAGGCAACAACGTCAAGATACAGGTTGATTTTCGCGTAAGCATATTCTTTAACAGCATTCATAATGCATTACCGCCTAGATATTAATTATTATAATGATACCATGTTTTTTCAAAAAAATCAATAAAAATATTTTTTTGATTATCTTGTTAAACAGCTTGCTGTATTTCAAAAATATTGTTCGCGGATACGCGCGCTCAACCTTAATTGCCATATAGGCACTTTATTCTTTGGCAGAATAAAAATAATTAAAGGACTATCACTTTTGATAGCCCTTTTCTTATATTGTTTTATAGGCGTTTATATGCGTAAAGGTTAGTTATTTTTTAAGCTCAAAGCCGTCTATTCTCTCGCGGTTTCTCTTAATTTCCGCGCCGAGCATCGTAAGCTCCGTGCCAACCCAGAAGAAATTCATTCCCTCTTTGCTCCAGCGTTCAGCAACCTTATCGTCGTCCATAAATATGCCTACTGTCTTATTGTGCTTCTTGGACACGTCTATTGTCTTTTTTATATTCTCAATCATCTCGGGGGCATTTACGTCAAGTCCGCAACCCATTGAAACCGCCATATCGCAAGGACCTATAATAATGCCGGCTATTTGTTCGCCGTACTTATTCAGCATCTCGTCTAGCAAATCAACGCCCTGCTTTGACTCAATCTGAATGAAAAGAAGTCTATTTTTATTGAAATCGTAAATCTGTTCCCATGGGCGAAGCAAGGCTCTGCCGCCAACGCCCTTCTTTCCGTAGGGATAGAAACGCATTGATGATATAGCGGTTTCAACCTGCTCCATAGTTTCGGTTCTCGGAATAAGTACTCCGTCAGCTCCCATATCAAGAGGCTTTGAAATGCAGTGATATTCACAGTCCTGAACTCTGACTATTACGGGCATCTCGGCCTTATGGCACGCAAGACAGAAATCACCGATATTCTCCGGATAAAACGAGCCATGCTCAAGGTCCATAACAAGCATATCAAGGCCGTTTGCCTTGTAAAGTGCCGGAAGAGTTGTAAAGCCTACGTGACAAAGCATCGTTGAATATATTTTATCGCGATTTTCGAGTTTTTCCTTTAAAGTATCAATATAAGACATAATAATTTCTCCAAAATTTTTAGTATTTAATTTTATCACAAAAGATCATGTGATTATTATTTTTATTCTTTTGAACCGATAACGTCGAGATATTTTTCAAAATATCTTACACCGAGCGTACGTAGTGAGGAAGAGGAAAAATGAATACCGTCAACTCTTAAGCCAAGGTCGCGCGCTTTAACAACAGCGCAATTTGGAATACATTTTGCCACCGAGTGCAAAACTTTGTTTATTTCGGGCGCAACCTTTGACACATACCATTTTTCATCGCATTTTTCCGAAATTTCGCCTATTATGATAGGTAAAGTGGGCATATCGAGAGCCTCACGAAATGCTTTCATTGTAGTGATAAGCTTTTCGCTATAAACATCAGGATCAAAATGACGCGAGTCAGACTCACCTTGATGCCAAAGAATACCACCGAGCTTAGATGTTCGCATAGCAAGCTTTGCACACGCCACCGCGTAGTCAAACAAATCGCCGCCGGGACGCCACTGCTCGATCTTCGTACCGCCGTTTGCGCAAGGAATAAGACCGACGGGCGCATCAAAATGCTTTGCATACGCATCCGCAAAGCTTGCCGCAAGTGATATGCCGGGGGCATATTCGGAGTTCATACGCTTATCAACGTTTATAGGCTCAACCATTTTCTCCCATCTTGCAACACGGTACATAAAGCATTTTTCGTTCTCTATGGGTTCAACCTCATCGATATCTCCCCTGCCCGCCATATTCGATTGTCCGGCCATTAAAAACGACGTCATACCGAGAGCCAGGTTATTGATTCCCTCTTTAATCATCCCAAAAGCCTCTTTTCAAGTCTTTCAACAGATTCCATAACAAAATCTGCTATTTCTACATATCCGCTGCTCTTGCACTTCTCGTACTTCTCAGCCTCAATTTCACCGGGGAAATAAACCTTATCAACACCAACAGCCTTTTTAGACTCTTTGATTTCGGTTATCAGATTCTCAACTCTCTTTGAATAATCCTCGGGATTACCGAATTTAGAAAGATCAATAGCCATGAATGCATGACCTACGTTACCGCCCTGATCCTTATTTTGATTCCATGCGTGAACGTCGCGCGTCATTGCAGATCCCGACATAGCGGCAGCAAAAATCTCTACCATCATAGCAAGACCGTATCCCTTGTATCCACCGAACGGAGTAAGAGTACCGCCGTCCATATAGTCAGAGGCATTGGTAGTAGGTTTACCGTCCTTGTCAATAAGCCAGCCGGGAGGAACAGGCTTACCCTCACGTTCGCACTGAATTACTTTTTGGTCTGATGTGTGACTCATTGCAATATCATATACAACGTTTCCGTACTTGCCTGCAGGGAATGAATAAGAGAATGGGTTGTTACCTATGGTTTTCTCGCATGTGCCTGTTGCGGCAACGAGAACGTCACCGTTACTCATAGAAACACCTGCCATATTCTCTTTTGCGCACATAGACGAATAATATCCTGCTGCGCCAAAATGATGGCTTCAGGTATCGTGCATAGCCGCCGCCATTTCGCTGCATCACCTGCCTTTAAGGGACTCTTC
>JAZORS010000140.1:0-5325 GCA_045656725.1 Eubacteriales bacterium
CCCCTGGTATGTAAAACCGAACGAGCCCGAAGCGCCTAAAAAGTAATCGGAAAAAGAAAACAAATAAATAAGAAAAAGTGTAGCTGAATTTGTCAGCTACACTTTTTTTATGCGAAAAAATCTATCATTATATTAATGAGCTTTGGAAAGCGACGGCTTTTCCGAGAATTTTAACCGAATTAAGCTCGTCACCCATAAAAAGAAGCGGTGCGTATTTCGGGTTTTCCGGCACGAGAAGAAGCTTTGAGTCCTCGGGGTAGAAGTAAACTCTTTTAAGCGTTGCCTCATCACCTATTATAACGGCGGCAATTTCACCGTTGTCAACCGTGTTTTGCGAGCGTATAAAAACTATATCGCCGTCAAAGATTCTTGCCTGTATCATTGAGTCGCCGTGCGCCCTGAGGCAAAAATCCGCATCAAGCCGAGAGTCAGCTGATACGTAGCTCTCGTATTCCTCGTTGGCGTAAATCGGCGCTCCGCAGGCAATATCTCCGAGAATAGGGAGGCGCTTCGTCGAAAAATCCACACGTGAAAAGGGCGATGCCTCCTCCTTTTTTGCCCAGCCCATAAGCTCGGAGGGAGTAGTGCCGAGAAGCGATGCGAGGCGCTCGATTTTTTCGGGCGGAATATTCGTAATTATCCCCGTTTCATATTTGTGTATCGTTTGCTTGGTCGTTCCCAGCTCGCTTGCTAAATATTCAAGAGTAAGTCCTTTTGCCCGTCTGAGCTCTTTGAATTTGTTTCCGTTCATAAACACTCCTATCTATTTTGAATCGAAAAATATATTAAAAAGTTACTCCATGTCATATTTTATCACAAAGTTGCGAAAAAAGCAATACTTTTTCTAAAAAAAGTTTGAAAAGGTGCTTGACAAGTTACTTTTTATATGATATTATGTTTTCAGAAAGTAACTTTATGAGTGACTTTTAGAAAAAGTTACTTGAAAAGAGAAAAATAAACCTAAAAGAAAGGAGTAAAAATGAGAAGACCTGAAAACGCTTTTTTCGGTATCCCGCCAATGCTATACAGAAGTCCGTCACAGATAAAGCGGGATATCAGAGAAATAAAAGAAAGAATAGAAGAAATTAACGAAAGAACGAACATCAGGTCGCTTCTTTTCGATATGCTCGTTGATTCAAAAGAGGAAAGCCCACAGCTCGTTGTAAAGGCGCTCTCTGAGGCGCTTACTGAGGCGGAGGAGGCGCTCGGGAAGCTAAGGACGCTTGAAGAGGAGCTTTCAGACCTTGAATGTGAGCTTACGGAGGTTAAATGCGAACTCGGAATTTAAAAAATGAAACACTTGATAATCTTATTATTGCCTTATGCCTTGATTATTCGCGTAGAAAAAAACTGATAGAGGAGGGGATGGTCGGAAAAAGATGCCTCGTTGAATTTCGCTACCTTAATATTAAGATATACGATGCGGTGGCGGAAATCGTCGGGGACGGACTCGCGGAAATTTACATAGAGGAGCTTGGAAAAAACGTCGGATATGCAAAATCACGGGTTATGGACGAATTAAGCGAAGCAACTTATAAAAAGTACAAGCTCCTGATAAAAGAAAACATTGCGAAAAAGCTTCATCTTTCGGGTTAAAAAAATCCGATGCCTGACAGAGTGTGACAGTTTTTTTAAAAGGGGTGTGTTAAAATTTATCCTAAAGACCAAAGGCGTCTTACGCCCAAAAGGAAAGGATAAAAAATGGAAAAGCTAAGGTTTTCGCTTGAGGAGCGCTTGGTTGCGGTAAGTATTTTAGAGGAGATAGACCACCACGCCGCACGCTCTTTAAGAGAGGAAATAGACCGACTTCTTTTTAAATACCGCCCAAAAACTCTCGTGCTTGATTTTTCTTCGGTCAGATTTATGGATAGCTCGGGGCTCGGTCTTATAATCGGCCGTGCCGAGATTTCAAAAAGCATAGGAGCTACTCTTGAAATCAGGGGGCTCTCGCCAATGCTCTTGCGCCTTGTGCGCCTTGGCGGAGTTGAAAAAATTGAAAACATAAGGATTGTTTAGAGAAGAAGGTAAAGGAAAAAGAAAAATGAAAAAAATCATAAACGAAATGAAACTGCGCCTGCCTGCAAGGAGTATTAACGAGGGCGTTTGCCGTTCGATAATATCGGCATTCGTAGCAGAGCTTGATCCTACCGTCGAGGAGCTTGGCGATCTTCGTTGCGCTCTTTCCGAGGCGGTAACAAATTCGATAGTTCATGCATACCGTAATGAGGATGAGATGAGCTCCTTTATATACATATCAGCGCGCCTGTACGATAACCGCGAAATCACGGTAGAGGTATCCGATAACGGATGCGGAATTGAAGACGTTGAAGAAGCGATGCGCCCCCATTATAGCGGCGGCGGTGACGGTGAACGCTGCGGCATGGGATTTCTTGTAATGGAAAGCTTCACTGACGGGTTGAAGGTAAAATCCAGACTCGGCAGAGGAACGAGCGTTCTTATGAGAAAAATTCTCAGCCCGTGACCGAAAAGGGAGCTATGGTAACCGAAGAAAACAAAAAAAGCTATGATAGGAATCTTTTGCTTCTTGAAAGATACCGTCAAGGAGAAAGAGATGCCGGTGAGGAGCTGGCAGTATTCAACCGTCCGCTCGTATATAAAATTGCGGGCAAATTTACAGGGCGCGGAGTTGAGATTGAGGAGCTCGTTGAAATGGGCAACATCGGTCTTGTTAAGGCGATAAACACCTTCGATTTTTCAAAGGAATGTGCCTTTTCAACCTATGCGGTTCCGCTTATCCTCGGAGAAATAAGACGTTTTCTGCGTGATGACGGACTGATAAAGGTGTCGCGCGAGAACAAGCGCTTGGCTTATCTTATCAATACGGAAAGAGAAAGGCGCGCATCTCTCGGAGAGGATACGGGGCTCTCTGCAATAGCGGATTCGCTTGGAATAAGCAGAGAGGATGCGGCGGTTGCGGTGTTTTCGGGAGCTTCTCCGCGCTCGCTTGACGAGCCCGTTTTCGACGAGGACGACGGGGTAACTCTCGGTGCTACGGTGACTGACGAGGACGCCGAGACAAAGGAGTTCGACAAGCTCTCATTGCGCCTTGCGCTTGAACGGCTTGACGAGTTTGAAAAAAAGCTTATAATTCTGCGTTATTTCAGAGATTATTCGCAGGCAAAATGCGCCGAGATTATGGGGCTTTCGCAAGTGAAAGTGTCGAGATGTGAGAAAAAAATACTCACAAAACTCTACGAACTTATGGCATAAGTTTATATAAATTCAAATTGTTAACAATTTGTGAAAAATAAGGAAATCTATTGATTTTTATGTAGTGCTGTTATAGAATATAAATGTGTTAGCACTCAAAAAATGAGAGTGCTAAAAAAGTATTGGAGGAACGTATGAAATTAAGACCACTTCTTGATAAAATCGTAGTTAAAAGAACCGAGGCGGAGGAAACCACCAAAACGGGAATTATCCTTCCCGATTCCGCTAAGGAAAAACCCGAAGTGTTTGAAATAATAGCAGTAGGCCCCGGCGGAGTCGTTGACGGAAAAGAGGTCAACGTGACACTTAAAGTCGGAGAAAAAATAATAATGGGCAAATACTCAGGAACTCAGGTTAAGCTTGACGGAGTTGACTACACGATAGTAAGTCAGTCCGATATTCTTGCAGTAGTAGAATAATTTAATATCTTCGCCAAGACGGCGAAACGGAGGAAAATTCAGTTATGGCAAAAGAAATACTTTACGGCGCCGATGCAAGAGGCGCACTTCTTCGCGGAATTGACAAACTCGCGGACACAGTTAAAATAACGCTCGGACCGAAGGGCAGAAATGTCGTTCTTGATAAAAAGTTCGGCTCGCCCCTCATTACTAACGACGGTGTTACCATCGCAAAGGAAATTGAGCTTGAAGATCCGGCAGAAAATATGGGCGCACAGCTCGTAAGAGAGGTTGCTACCAAAACCAACGATGCGGCAGGCGACGGAACAACTACCGCAACGCTTCTTGCCCAGGCGCTCATTCACGAGGGAATGAAGAACGTAGCCGCAGGCGCTAACCCCATGATTCTTCGCAAGGGTGTTTTCAAAGCGGTTGAGGCAGCTATTGCCGAGCTTGGAAAGCAGGCAAAGGCAGTTTCCGGCTCCGAGGATATAGCAAGAGTCGGCGCGATCTCCGCCGGTGACGAGGCAATCGGAAGACTTATTGCCGACGCTATGGATAAGGTAACGAGTGACGGTGTTATAACCGTTGAGGAATCAAAGAGCGCGGAAACCTTCAGCGAGGTTGTTGAGGGAATGCAGTTTGACCGCGGTTACCTCTCTCCCTATATGGTTACCGATACGGATAAGATGGAAGCCGTGCTTGACGACTGCCTTGTTCTTGTAACCGATAAAAAAATATCCAACATTCAGGAAATCCTTCCCTTGCTTGAACAGATAGTTCAGTCCGGCAAAAAGCTTCTTATCGTAGCGGAGGACGTAGAGGGCGAAGCTCTTACAACTCTCGTTCTCAATAAGCTCCGCGGCACGTTTACCGTTGTTGCGGTTAAAGCTCCCGGCTTTGGTGACAGACGTAAGGAGATGCTTCGTGACATCGCTATTCTCACCGGTGCTGAGGTTGTAACGAGCGAGCTTGGTCTTGAGCTTAAAGATGCCGGAATCGCGCAGCTCGGTAGAGCAAGACAGGTTAAGGTCAGCAAGGAAAACACTATTATTGTTGACGGAGCAGGCGATAAGACTGCAATCAAGGAAAGAGTAGCGCAGATAAGAGCGGCTCTTGACGTTACCACGTCCGAATTTGATAAAGAAAAGCTTCTTGAACGTCTTGCAAAGCTTGCAGGCGGTGTTGCGGTAATCAAGGTTGGCGCGGCAACGGAAGTTGAAATGAAGGAAAAGAAGCTTCGTATTGAAGATGCTCTTAACGCAACGAAGGCGGCTGTTGAAGAGGGCATCGTAGCGGGCGGCGGCGTTGCGCTCATTAACGTAATTGACGCGGTTAACAACGTTATCGCGGAGCTTGAAGGCGACGAAAAAACGGGCGCGCAGATAGTAGCCAAGGCGCTTGTTGTTCCTATGAAGCAAATCGCGAACAACGCAGGTATTGACGGCTCTGTTATTATCTCGAAAATCCGCGAATCAGGCAAAATCGGCTTCGGCTTCGATGCTTACGACGAAACGTTCTGCGATATGATGGAAAAGGGAATTGTAGATCCTGCAAAGGTAACCCGTTCCGCGCTTCAGAATGCGGCATCCATCGCGGCAACGGTTCTTACAACGGAATCCGTTGTTTACGATAAAAAGGAAGATAAGCCCGCACCTCAGGTGCCCGGCGGTATGGACGGAATGTATTGATTTTT
>JAZORS010000141.1:0-3844 GCA_045656725.1 Eubacteriales bacterium
TTCTGCTGCGTTCTTTTCTGCAGTTACGTCATACCAAGAACCGGTGAACTGTACGTCCATGGTAACGGTGGGGCAAACAGACTTTGCGCCAAGGTAGAAGGAGCTGTAACCGGAGATAACTTCTGCGTAGGTGTAAGCGCCAACGTAACCGATTTTTGCCTTGTCAGCGGTGATTTCGCCGTTTGCAATCATCTCGTTGAGCTTAAGACCTGCAGCGATACCTGCAAGGTATCTGCCCTGATAGATAGAAGCGAATGCGTTGTGGAAGTTATCGAGGTTTTCCGTGTGAGCCGTAGTACCGGTAGCGTGGCAGAACTGAACGTCGGGATATTCCTTTGCAGCCTTTAAGACGTAGGGCTCGTGACCGAAGGAGTTAGCGAAGATAATATCGCAACCCTGGCTTACAAGGTCAACAGCTGCTTCATAGCATTCTTCGGTTTCATCAATATCTCTCTTGATAATAACCTGAGAGTTAGAAAGACCGAGCGCTTCCTGATATCTGAGCGCTGCATTGATGAAGTTCAAGTCGTAGGTGGATTTTTCATCGTGAAGGCAGATGAAGCCGATCTTGAAATCGTCTGCTACCTCAAAGTCAGCGTTAACTTCGGGAATAGCAAGAGGAGATTCACTCATGCCGAGCTTTTCTTCCGGGCCACAGGATGCAAGCATGCCAAGGGAAAGAACAAGAGCAACGGTGAGTACAAGGGAAAGAATTTTCTTGAACATCTTAATGTTCCTCCATAAATAATATTGATATGTTACAGAGCTGTCGCTCGAATAACCGAAAATAAAATCAGCAAAACTCAATTTTTCCGTCTTCACTCATTGAAGCGATTTTAGCAAGTGACTCAATGCGGTAACCTTCGGCTCTGATTGAATCGCCGCCGTGCTGATATGCTTTTTCAATAGCGATTCCCGCGCCGACAACGCTTGCTCCGCCGAGCTTCGCAAGATTTATCATTGCGCGAAGCGCGCTTCCGTTTGCAAGGAAATCGTCTATGAGAAGGAATCTGTCGCCTTCGTTTATGTAGCTTTTTGAAGCGATAACGTCGTAATTGCGTCCGTGAGTAAAAGATGTGACCTCGGTTGAATAGAAATCATTGCCGATATTTGAGCTTTTCGATTTTTTTGCGAAAAGAACGGGAACGTTAAAGCGCTGTGCCACGATGCACGCGATTCCGATTCCGGATGCCTCAACAGTCATAATTTTTGTGATGCCTGAGTCCTTAAACAGATCGTACCACTCGTCCGCGCAAGCCAGAAGAAGATTGACGTCAATTTGATGGTTAAGAAAGCTGTCAACCTTAAGAACGTTACCGGGAAGAATTTTTCCGTCTTTCAAAATGCGGTCTTCAAGAAGCTTCATACACGGCGCTCACTTTCAAAAATCAAAATGAAAATACTTAACTATCTTACATTATACTACTAATACTAACAAATTTCAAGTGGGTTTTCGACAAAAGTAAATATTTTTTGAAAGCTTTTTCCAACTTTTTACTCTCTCGTTTTTGACCAGTCAATTTCAGAAAGACCGATTTCTTTTAAGTGCTCGTTTGCCCGTTTGAAATGTCCGCAACCGAAAAATCCGTTATACGCCGAAAGCGGACTCGGATGGGCGCATTCGAGAACCAGATGGCGCGGATTTGTAATAAGCGCTTTTTTTGCTCTTGCGTGCGAGCCCCAAAGCATAAATACAACGGAATCCGCCTTCTCGTTTATAAGAGAAATTATCTTGTCCGTAAGAATTTCCCAGCCCTGTCTTTTATGGCTTGCGGGTGAGCCCTCTCTAACGGTAAGGGTAGTGTTTAAGAGAAGAACACCTTGCTTTGCCCAGCCGGTAAGCTCACCGCTCCCAGGCGAGGGAATTCCGTATTCCGAATAAAGCTCTTTAAAGATATTCTTTAAAGATGGCGGCAGTGCGACCCCTTCCTTTACGGAAAAGCAGAGTCCGTGTGCCTGTCCCTCTCCGTGATAGGGGTCTTGTCCTAAAATTACGACCTTGACGTTTTCATAAGAGGTATATTTGAGCGCATTGAATATGTCGTTCATCGGAGGAAAAATTTTTCTTGTGAAGTATTCCTGTTTGAGAAATTCGCGCAAGGAAAGATAGTAATCCTTTTTGAATTCAGAATCTAAAAGCCCGTCCCAATCGTTACCAAGCGATACCATAATTTACTCCTTATTTAACCTTTAACTCGATTTTACCACAAAATTCGGTTAAAATCAAGAAAAACAGCAATAAAAAAACGGCTTGGTGATGTTTTGTTACAACACTTCTGCCGTTATTCTTGTTACGTTATATATGAAATTAAAAAATGCTTTCTATCAGCTTTTGCGATGCGGATGGGGAATAGGTCCACGAGTCAATATGCTTTATCTTTTCCGTATCAATAAAATATTCCAGCGGCTTTGCGTCAAGCGGTGCGTCGTGAGAATCTATAATTATCAGCTTGACCTTCATTTTTTCGGGAATTATACTTTTTATGTACACCGCCGCAGTCTGTCCCGGATAAACATTGTCCTTATATTCCGCAAGACCTGCAAGATTCGGCTTTAATTCTACAAAAATTCCGTAGCTTTCAACGCTTCTGACGATTCCGCTGACGGTTTCTCCTTCGGAGAATTTTGAGGCATTTTCCTCCCAACTGCCGAGAAGCTCACGAACGGAAACGTATATTCTTCCGATTTTGTCGATGGATTTTACGACAGTATAAATTTTATCTCCCACCGAAAGCCTTGCCGAGGGGTGAGAAATTCTTGAAACGGAAATCGTATCGATTGAGAGCAGGGAAATAATACCGCAGCCAATATCCACGAAAGCGCCGAAATTTTCTATGTGTGTTATCCTTGACGGAATTATATCGCCCGGAATAAGCGTTCTTATATAGTTTTCAAAGCAGTCGTGCTGTGCGAGTCTGCGCGAGAGCATGGCAACGGTTTCGCCCGCCGAATCCTTGCGAAATCCCGTAATCTTAAAGCAAACAGGCTTTCCTACGCGTGTAAGAATTGCAATATCCTTCGTTTCCTCTTTCGGTGAATACTGAACCTCTTCGCGGGGAATTATGCCACGTATTTTTTCACCCAGAGAAACGTGAAGATTGAAATTGTGATCGCACATTATAGCGGGGGCTTCAATTATTATCTGCTTTTCAAGAGCTTTTTCAAGTCCCGCTCTTGTGGACGTATATTCGTGGTTTTTGTAATCGCCAATCAGCATTCCTTCGGGTAAATAACGGTTCATTTTTAATCTCCTTGTCTTTTTAATTTAAAGTACACCCGATTAAATATATGGAAGCCGAAATTCTTTTATGACAAAAGGATTATTTAATATTGTCTTGACTAAACAGTAAAGGGGCACTGTTTTTAGAAATAATGCCCCTTGGTTTTTTATTCAAAAACAGCCCCCTCCACAGAAAGCCCGAAGCTGACCTGAATTGCGTTGTTTACGGAATTCATTGTTTCTCTGTCAAGATGACCCATTTTTTCTTTCAGCCGTTTTTTGTCTATTGTTCTTACTTGTTCAAGCAGAATTACGCTGTCCTTCGAAAGTCCCGCCTCAACTCCTAAAATATCAATATGCGTCGGTAGCTTCGTTTTACTCATACGTGAGGTTATAGCGGCAGCAATAACGGTTGGACTGTATCTGTTTCCAACGTCATTTTGCACGATAAGCACAGGTCGCAATCCCCCTTGCTCACTGCCCACAACGGGGCTTAAATCCGCATAATAAATATCACCGCGTCTTATGTTCATTTTATATCCGAGAAAATCTCTTCTCCTTTTAATTCTTGCAAAGTTATTTTTGCCAAAATCACCTTAATTTTAAACAGGCATTTTATGGGAA
>JAZORS010000142.1:0-4322 GCA_045656725.1 Eubacteriales bacterium
GCAATATCCTAAATGGTGTTCTCGCATATCCATTATAACACGAATTTTGAATTCTGCACTATAATTTTTTTGTTTTGCTATCTTTTTTGCCATAAAAAAATATGCACCTCCAAAAGTGTCTAACTTTTGGGGTGCATATCACAATGCTTCTGCCGTTATTTATTTGTTTATTCTAAATCGTGTAGCGCTTTTTCGTAGGAATTATACTCCCGAATAAGCGGAGAATCCGCCGTCAATGGGAAGAATAACACCGGTGATAAAGCTCGAAGCTTTGTCATTGAGGAAGAAGAACAAGCCGCCGAGAAGCTCTTCGGAGTTACCGAAACGGTTCATGGGAGTTCCACGGAGAATCTTATCTGTTCTCGGGGTGGGAGTTCCGTCGGGATTGAAGAGAAGGGCTCTGTTCTGGTTGGAAACGAAGAAGCCGGGAGCGATAGCGTTTACTCTGATGCCAGTGTTAGCAAAGTGAACTGCAAGCCACTGGGTGAAGTTAGAAACGGCTGCCTTTGCCGCACTGTATGCGGGAATCTTGGTAAGGGGACGGAATGCGTTCATAGAAGAAATGTTGATAATGTTTCCGCCCTTGCCGGATTTTGCCATATCGTATGCAAAAACCTGAGTGGTAAGGAATGCAGCGGTAACGTTAAGGTCGAAAACGAACTTAAATCCGTCAGTGGAAAGCGAGAAGAAGTCCTGAACGTCAGGATTGTCAAGTGTATCAGCATCGAAATATTCGTTAGCTGTCGTTGCTCTTGCATTGTTTCCGCCTGCGCCGTTGATAAGAATATCGCATGCGCCGAACTTTTCGTCAACTATCTTTTTAGCTTCTTCAAGGCTTGCTTTTTCAAGGCAGTTTGCCTTAACTGCGATTGCCTTGCCGCCTGCCTTACGGATTTCCTCCGCAAAGGTTTCTGCTGCATCGAGGTTTATGTCAAGAAGCGCAACGTTTGCGCCGCAAGCTGCGATAGCTTTTGCAAAATCGGAGCAAAGAACTCCGCCTGCACCGGTTACAACTGCTGTTTTGCCGGTCAAATTAAGTTCAAAAGGTAAATTCATTTTTAATCCTCCATATTTGTTATGCCGAGTTTTTATTAAATCAATACGTCTTTGTCTTGAGATTCGTAAGCTGCGAGGAGCACACGAAGAGCATACTGTGCGCTTTCGAGTGTGACAGGCATAGGCTCTCCCGTTGCGATAGCATCATAGAATTTCTCTATAATAATGGGGTGAGCGTTTCCGTAGCATTCTTTTCCGATACCGCCCGTTGAGCTTGCTCTCTCTATATACTGTTTATCAACGTAAAGGTCCGAGCCACGAAGTTCTACTTTGTGATTCTGTGATTTTATAACTATTGTTACGGGATCGTTACCCTTGAACGAGTTGGTCGCATAGAAGTTTGCTTCCGTGCCGCTTTCAAAGCCAATAATACCTTCGCAGGTATCTTCAACCTCGATTACACCATTCAAGTGGTGATTCGCCGTTGTTGCTTTAACCTTGACGGGCTTTCCAAGGAACTGAATGAGAAGGTCAATAGTATGAATGGCTTGGTTAATCATAACGCCGCCACCCTCTTTTTCATAAGTTCCGCGCCAGTCGCTCTTTTTGTAGTAATCAGCGCTTCTCCACCACAGCACAGTTCCGTATCCGGAGAGTGCTCCGCCGTCCTCGTCAATAAGCTTTTTCGCATAGAGGAAAGACGAGTTAAAGCGGTTCTGGAATGAAACGCAAACTCTTGCTGTGCTTTTTGCCTCGGCTTCAAGCATAGCCTTTATCTGTTCGCAGTTGATACAGATGGGCTTTTCAAGAAATACGTTAATTCCTTTTTCAAGAGCTGCAATGGTCATAGGAGCGTGAAGGTAATGAGGAGTCGCAATATGGACTGTATCAAGCTCTTCACATTCAAGCATTGTATTAAAATCAGTGTAAATTTTAGAGTTAAGATTGAATTCGGTTTTTCTTGCTTCCGCTTTTTCGGGCTTGGCATCGCAAAGTGCAACAACCTCGACGTTTTCAAGCATAGCAAGCGATTTCAGATGGTTGAAAGAAATCTTACCGCAGCCGACAACAGCGGTTTTAAATTTTCTTGTGTTCATTATCATTACCCGTTTTTTGAAAATTAAGCCTGTGGTGTTACCGTTTCTACTACGTTCTCTCTGGGCTTTGAAATTGCAACTCTCTTCTGAAGCTCAGAATAGAAGAGATCAGGATCGATGGGAAGGGAAACAGTCTTGTCAAGCCATGTTGAAAGGTGCATAGCGTTTGCAAGCTCAACTCCGTTGATACCGTCCTCTGCGGGAGCGTAAAGCTCAGCTCTTCCGAGAATAGCATCAATAACGTTGTTTATAATTCCTGCGTGCTTAGGACCGTCGTTTTCAAATTTAAGAACCTCGGTTGTATGTTCGGACTTAACAAATCCTTTTCCGCCGGATGCATTAAAGCAAGTCTCTCTTTCATCAACAGGAAGACGCTTTATGGTGAGTGTCTTGTCTTCATAAATAAGCGTACCCTTTGTTCCGGTGATTTCAAATCTGTTAGTTCCGGGAAGGTCTGCTGTTGCAGTTACAAAAACGCCTGTTGCGCCGTTGGGATATTCGCAGTAGCAGGTAACGTCGTCCTCAACCTCAATGTTGTGCCATTTTCCGAAGTGGCAGAATGCGCGAACCTTTGAAGGCATCATGCCGGTAATCCACTGGAATTGGTCAAGCTGGTGGGGTGCCTGGTTGTAGAGAACTCCGCCGCCTTCACCTGCCCAGGTTGCACGCCAAGAACCGCTGTCATAGTAGAACTGCGTTCTGTACCAGGTTGTGATTATCCAGTTTGTTCTCTTGATTTCGCCAATTTCGCCGGACATAACAAGCTCACGCATCTTAATAAATGCGGGATTAGTTCTCTGGTTGAACATTATACCGAGAATTTTGTCGGATTTTTTATGGCGGTCAAGCATTTTCTTAACTTGAAGAGTATAAACGCCTGCGGGCTTTTCAACTATACAGTGAAGACCGCAATCCATAGCGAGAATTGCAAGGTCGGGGTGTATGTAGTGAGGCGTACAAATCATAACTACGTCGCAAAGACCCGATTTGAACATTTCCTCAGCGCTTTCGAAATACTGAATGGTATCTCCGAAAATGTCCTTGAAAAACTTGAATTTTGCGGGATTAACGTCGCAAACCGCGGTAATAACACCGTCATTAATTTTGCCGTCACGGAAATATTTAGCGTGACCCGTTCCCATGTTTCCGCATCCTACGATGCCAAATCTTACTTTTTCCATACGTTGTTTTCTCCTTCTTTGTAACCGTTATTTATAAGTAGATTTTTAAGTGCGTTAGCGGCGAAATCAAATGATTCCGCATTAGAATTAAAGCTGTATTTTCCGCGAAGCTCGTGCTTGTCTATATCCTTGTAAGCATCGAAGCTGTGAAGGTGGGGCTCAAGGGTGAGATATACAAGCTCATCGGTCGAGTCGTTGATAAAATCAATAACCTCGGCGATTTTGCCCTCGCCCTCGCCTGCGGGAACAATCATCTGCTCCGCAAAAATTGCATCTTTAATGTGCATGTATTTAAAATTCTTAAAGGTTGCCTTTATACCCTCAATGGGATCGGCGCCGTGCATTCTGTAATTTGCCGGGTCGAATATGCCGCCAAGCTTCGGAACAGAGGTGAGAATATCGACAACCTCTTTCGGCATCTGTCCGTAAATTTCAGATTCGTTTTCGTGGCAAAGTGTTACGCCCTCTTTTGCTGCCTCATCGCACATTTTTGTAAGGCGTGCGATAACTTCGTCACGGTATTTTGAAAGATCAGCCTGCTTCGTGAAGAAGCTGAACATTCTGATGTAGTTTGTTCCAAGTGCCTTTGCGGCTTTAATCGCTTTTTTCGTAAGCTCAAAATGCTCCTCAAAATCAGCATCTATCGGATATTTTCCTATCGGCGAACCAAGTGAATTGACCTTTATTCCGGCCTCGTCAAGCTTTGCCTTGATTTCTTTGAGCTCCTCGTCGGAATAAGTAAGAATTCCTCTTCCGTCGATGTTTCTCGGCTCAATATATCTGATTCCGTTTCTCTTTAAGGCGTCAATCTGCTCCGAAAGAGTAGAGCCCGCCTCGTCCGCAAAAGCGGACAGCACGAATTTTGCCATAATCTATACTCCCCGGAAATTATTTGCTTCTCGATGCTACGATGAGAGGATACATATTCGTGCAGCTGGTTTTCATCTGCTCAAAAACGTCACCGAGCTGGTATGCGTTATCCTGCTCAACGTGAGCGTTTTTAACACCGTACTTGTCGCAAAGCTCGATAATCGGAACAAAATCAATA
>JAZORS010000143.1:0-3695 GCA_045656725.1 Eubacteriales bacterium
GGATGTTTTCGACGTCCTCGCCAACGTAACCCGCCTCGGTAAGAGTCGTTGCATCGGCAATTGCGAAGGGAACCTTAAAGCTTTTTGCAAGTGTCTGAGCTATATAGGTTTTTCCGACACCCGTAGGACCAAGCAAAAGAACGTTGGATTTCTGAATCTCAACCTCGTCAAGCTCACGGAGCTCTTCCTTTTTCTTTTTGCTTTTGCCTTTTTCGGCATTCTGTATCGTGAGAATCCTCTTGTAGTGATTGTAAACAGCAACGGAAAGGGCGAGCTTTGCATCATCTTGCCCGATAACGTATTCGTCAAGCTTCGCCTTTATCTCTTTTGGGCGGGGAAGAGTATCAAAGGAAAGCTCACCATCCTCTGCCTCATTTACCGCGAATTGCTCGTTTATAAATTCGGAGCAAAGGTCAATGCAGCGGTCGCAAATATAAGCTTTTGCGTCGCGCGAGGGAATGAGAACGGAAACCTCCTCCTCGCTTCTTCCGCAGTATGAGCAACAGCGTAAGGTTTTGTTTTGCGAATCCGGCATTTTTATATTTCCTTTTTATTCGTAATAACTTTGTCGATAAGACCGTAGTCCTTAGCTTCGTCTGCGCTCATAAAATTGTCGCGCTCCGTATCGCGTTCAATTGTCTTTAACGCTTTTCCGGTTTGCTCGGCGAGAATTTTGTTGAGCTTATCTCTGATTTTGAGAATATGGTCAGCATGAATTTTTATATCGGATGCCTGACCCTGCATACCGCCAAGGGGCTGATGTATCATTATTTCAGCGTTGGGAAGAGCAAATCTTTTTCCTTTTGCTCCGCTTGAAAGGAGAAATGCGCCCATAGAAGCCGCCATTCCCATACAAATGGTGGAAACGTCGCATTTAATGTAATTCATAGTGTCGTAAATCGCCATTCCCGCGGAAATAGAGCCTCCGGGACTGTTGATGTAAAAATAAATGTCTTTATCGGGGTCCTGCGCTTCAAGATAGAGCATCTGCGCAACTATAAGAGATGCAGTTGTGTCGTTTACCTCGTCTGCAAGAATAATAATTCTGTCGTTTAAAAGTCTTGAATATATGTCAAAGGAGCGCTCGCCTCTTGACGTTTGTTCAATGACCATTGGTACAAGTGCCATAATTTTCCTCCGAAAATATATTTTTGAGTTTAAAACAGCCGACAGTCATATAACAGCGACCGTCGGCTGAAATTTAAATTACTTGGTTTCCGTGTCCTTGGTTTTCTTTGCGGTAGTTGTTTTAGACGCAGTCTTGGTTGCACCGGATTTTGCTGTCGATTTCGTAGCCGTCGACTTTGCAGCGGTGGATTTGGTTGCGGTGCTCTTAGCAGCACCGGACTTTGCCGTCGTTGTCTTCTTTACCGTTTTCTTTTCTTCGCCGGACTCGGTTGCTTTTGCTGCCGCCTTAGGAGCTGCTTTTTTGCTTGCAGTCTTTTTTGCAGCTTTAACCTTCGCGTTTTCGCGAACAAGCTTCATTGCGTTAGCAACGAGAAGGTCTGCCTTGATGTCCTCTGCAAGAATCATCTTCTTAACGTCGTCTACGGGAACGTTGTAAGCTTCCGAAATTCTTGTGTACTCAGCCTCGATTTCCTCGTCGGAAACGGTGAGAGCTTCAAGCTCTGCAATCTTTTCAAGAGCAAGGCGGGTTTTAACCTGCTTTTCTGCCTGAGGACGCATCTGGGTGCGGAGAATATCAAGAGTCATACCGGTGTACTGCAAGTACTTGTTAAGGTCAAGGCCGTTCTGTCTTAAACGGTTGTCGTAGTCGCGAACGTAATTTTCGGTTTCCGCTTCAAACATGGGCTCGGGAATTTCAGCAACGAGCTTCTCCATAAGCGCCTCAGCAAGAGCATTTTCAAACTCTGCCTCTGCCTTATCCTCGTTTCTCTTTACCATTTTAGCCTTGATATCAGCTTTATATTCATCAAGCGTATCAAATTCGGAAACGTCCTTTGCAAAAGCATCGTCTGCCTCGGGAAGCTCCTCGAACTTAATAGCGTTTACCTTGGTTTTGAATACAGCGGCCTTGCCCGCAAGCTCTTTTGCATGATATTCCTCGGGGAAGGTGACGTTAACGTCGAATTCCTCACCAACGGATTTTCCGACTATCTGGTCCTCAAATCCGGGAATGAAAGAGCCGGAGCCGAGTTTAAGATCGTGGGACGCACCCTTTCCGCCGTCAAAGGGAACACCGTCTACGCTTCCTTCGTAGTCGATATTTGCAATATCGCCGAGCTGGCAAGCTCTGTCTGTTATTTCGATAGTTCTTGCGTTTCTTTCTCTTGTGCGGTTGAGTTCTGCCTCAACGTCCTCGTCAGAAACAGCTTCAACGTTCTTTTCAGCTTCAAGACCGAGGTATCCTTCAATAGAAACGGTGGGCTTCACAAAGCCCTCTGCTTTAAGAACGATATCACCGTCTGTTGAAACGAGATCAAATTTGGGATTGCCTACTATTTTAAGATCGGCCTCTTTAACCGCTTCCTCGAATGCATCGGGAATGCAGGCGTTTATCGCATCCTCAAAGAAGATGCCCTTGCCGTAATATCTTTCGATAATGCTCTTAGGCGCTTTTCCTTTTCTGAAACCGGGAACGTTTATCGATTTTACCTGTTTTTTGTATGCTTCGTTTTCTGCTTTGTCAAAAGCTTCCTTGCTAACAGAAAACTGTAATACGAAGCCCGATTTTTCTGTAAGTTGTTTTTCAATAAGAGCCATTGTTTTTCCTCCGAAGAAAATATATAATTTAATTATTAATTATTAACCACACTATTCTACAACAAATCTCTCGGTTTGTCAATAGATTTGGTGAATTTTTCCACTGAAAAAATAATTTTTGCGCCGCTAAAATTGGCGAAATCAAAGGGTTTTGTTATTTGGGAATATGCTTCGGGATAAAATTAAGGTAATCGGCAGCGATAATTGACATATTTATTCCCTTGTAAATGAAAGTGGGCTCTGTCGTGTACGAGCCGTGTATATGTCCGAAGAAAACACGTTTTATCCCGTATTTTTCGAGAACCGCCATAATATTTTCGCTTTCCTTGCCGCCCCAGAATGGGGGGAAATGCATAAAAACGACGATTTCTTTGTCCGTGCCCCCCGCATCGCGAAGAGAAGAGGCATATTTTATGCTGGCTTCAAGGCGCAGAGCCTCTCTTTTTGTGAGCTTGTCAAAATCTGCATTGTTCTGCGTGCTTTGCGCTTCCTCGTCGTGATACCAACCGCGCGTGCCCGCAATGATAAAATCGTCCGTTTCGTGCGCGTTGTTAAAGAGAAACGACACCGATTTTATACCGTGTTTTTCAAAATGCTCTGTGTTTTTTTTGATAGTTGCCCACCAGAAATCGTGATTTCCTTTTGCAAATATCTTTTTCCCGGGCAGGGAATCAATGAATTTCAGGTCGGAAGTTGCCTCGTCAAGCGAAAGCGCCCACGAGATATCTCCGGGAATAATAACCGTGTCCCTGTCGGTAACCAGACGCTCCCAGTTGGATTTGATTCTGTCCATATAATTATCCCATCTGTGACCGAAAACTTCCATTGATTTATTCGTTTTTTCAAACGTTGAAAGATGCAAATCGGAAATTGCAAAAACTGACATAAATAAATTCTCCGTTCGGTGAATAAAGAGGACGAAGTCTGGACAAAATTTTCTTGCAGGCGAAATGCTTGCGGAAAAGAGAAAA
>JAZORS010000144.1:0-15893 GCA_045656725.1 Eubacteriales bacterium
GGGAAGAACTCTGTGCCTTAATTTTTAGTTGATTTTGGTGCTTGGCTCTCGCAGCCAAGTAAGACTTTGCAAGAGAGATAAGTGCCGAAAGCGCTACAAATTAAGGATTCAGAGCGGGTTCGGATTATTCACTCTTGCCTATGCATCTATATTAGCATAACTCTCCTCGAAAATCAAGCACCCCCAAACAAAACGGGCGCACCCGCACGTCGCGCGCGAATATTTCTTCTTGATTTTTGGAAAAATTTATGCTATACTTTTCCCAAGCAATATTCTTTTTACGGAGCGGAGTTCAAAAAATGAAAATAGTTCTTGAAAATCTCACAAAGGAATTTACAAAAAAAGGTAAAGGCTCACAGGAAACGGTAAAGGCGGTAAATAACTTTTCCTTTGAGTTTCCGGACGGAAAGCTTATCGGTCTTTTAGGCCCGTCAGGATGCGGAAAAAGCACAACGCTTAATCTCATTTCGGGACTTATCAAGCCAACGTCGGGCAAAATATATTTCGGAGAGGACGACGTTACCGACCTTGCTCCCGAAATGCGCGGTATAGGACTCGTTTTACAGAACTACGCCCTCTATCCGCATCTTACCGTTAAAGGAAACATTCTTTTCCCTCTCGAAAACTTAAAGGGCAAGGACAAGCTCACAAAGGAAGAGCGTCTTAGCCGCGCTTACGAGGCGGCAAAGCTCGTTCAGATAGAGGAGCTCTTTGACCGACATCCAAAAGAGCTTTCGGGCGGCCAGCAGCAAAGAGTTGCAATAGCGAGAGCCCTTGTAAAAACACCGAAGGTGCTTCTCCTTGACGAGCCCCTTTCAAACCTTGATGCAAGACTCCGTCTTCAAACGCGCGAGGAAATCAGGCGAATTCAGCAAAAAACCGGAATTACAACCGTTTTCGTAACTCACGACCAGGAGGAAGCGATGAGCATTTCCGACCTTATCGTCGTTATGAAGGACGGTGTCGTTCAACAAATAGACGAGCCGCAGAAGGTATATAACGACCCCGAAAACCTTTTCGTTTCAAAATTCCTTGGAACTCCCGCGATAAACGTCTTCTCGGGAAGAATAGAAAAGGGCTGCGTTTATATCGGAGAAGACAAAATTATATCCGGAACGAAGCTCCCCGACAAAGAGATTTACGTCGGAATTCGCCCCGAGGGCTTTATCCCCTCAAAGAAGGGCTCACTTACCTGCGAATTTTC
Organism: Eubacteriales bacterium; assembly: GCA_045656725.1. GTDB lineage: Bacteria > Bacillota > Clostridia > Oscillospirales > CAG-272 > UBA1740. The sequence goes on from JAZORS010000144.1 coordinate 1,205, forward strand.
CTCTTTTGAGGTTCTCGGGCGTGACGTCAGCATAATCTCCAAAAATCCTGCCCAGCTCTGCGACACAGTGCGCGCCATCGTAAGCTCGGATACCGAGCTCTCTGCTCAAGACGGCAAGGTGCGCTTCGACGTGAAGCCCCATAAAGTTTTCCTTTTCGATAAGGAAAGCGAAGAACGCATAAGATTCTGAGGTAGCAAAATACTATGAAAAACAACAACCTGAAAGCTTGGCTATACCTTTTGCCTGCCACTCTTTTTATTGCGGTGTTTATGGTCTATCCTATGATAGACGTTCTGATTTACTCCTTTGAGGAGGGCTTCAACTCCGCATCTCAAAGCTACACGGGCATTGGATTTTTCAATTACAAATACGTCCTCAGCGACCCGTATTTTCTTCAAGCGGTAAAAAATACGCTGATACTCGTCGGAATCACCGTTCCGCTTTCAACAATTTTCGCTCTCTTAATTTCGCTCGGACTCAGCTCCATCAAGGCACTGCGAGAGCTCTTTCAGACAATCTACTTTTTGCCATACGTTACGAACACCCTTGCCGTTGGTCTTGTATTTATGATACTTTTCCGACCGACAGATTATTCCGTGGGACTCGTCAATTTCTTCCTCGGCTGGTTCGGCATATCCCCGATAGACTTTATAAGCGGTCCTTACGCGGCAAAAATGTTCATTCTGTGCCTTTATACCGTGTGGGTGGTTCTGCCCTTCAAAATCCTCGTTCTTACAAGCGCGCTCGCCTCTGTTAAGGAGGATTACTATAACGCGGCAAGAATAGACGGCACCTCGCGTATGCGGATTTTCACTCGCATTACCGTTCCTATGATTTCCCCAACTCTTTTCTACCTCGTTATCACCGGATTCATCGGCGCTTTCAAGGCGTATAGCGATGCCGTTGCGCTTTTCGGAACTAATCTTAACGTGGCGGAAATGAACACCATCGTCGGATACGTTTACGATATGCTCTACGGAGAGGGCGGCGGTTATCCGTCATACGCATCTGCCGCGGCAATCATACTCTTCTTAATTGTTCTTACGATAACGGCTATAAACCTTATAATCAGTAAGAAGCACGTTCACTATTCATAAAAGGGAGGTATGACAATGAATCTTGAAAAAGACCTTCGCCGCGCGGAAATAAAAAGAAAAACGATTAAGGCGCTCATCTACACGCTCCTCGTTTTCTGGGCAATTATGGTCATCTTCCCCTTTTACTGGATGCTCATTTCCTCGTTTAAGGAATACTCGGACTACAACGCGGAGATTATTCCGCAGTTTTTCCCGAAAAACCCGACCTTCGATAACTATATCGAGGCATTCACGGCAGTTCCGCTTGCGCGTTACCTGATTAACACCCTTATTTTTACCGTTCTGACTACGGCTCTGATGCTGGTTGTCATCATTCCTGCCTCGTTTGCTTTTTCGCGGCTTGAATTCAAGGGCAAGAACATAGTTTTCACCCTCTTTCTTTCCCTTATGATGATACCGAGCGAGCTCGTTGTCATAACCAATTTCGTTACGATAACGGAATTTAATCTAAGAAACACCTTCGCAGGACTTATTCTGCCCTCCGTAAGCTCGGTTTTCTACATTTATCTTCTCAAAGAAAATTTCTCGCAGATACCGGACGAGCTTTACTATGCGGCAAAGGTTGACGGAACGTCTGACTTTAAGTATATGCTGAAGGTTATGGTTCCCATCTGCAAGCCGACGATAATCACAATAACGATTTTAAAGGTTATTGAGTGCTGGAACTCTTACGTATGGCCGCGTCTTATAACGGACGACCGCCTTTACTACCTCGTTTCAAACGGAATACAGGAAATCCGCGAAAGCGGCTTCGGGCGCGAGAACGTTCCCGCTATGATGGCGGCGGTCGTTGCCATTTCCGTTCCTCTTATAATTCTTTTCCTCATTTTCAGAAAAAAGATAATGGAGGGTGTTGCAAGAGGAGGTACAAAGGGATGAGAAAGCTTATGATAAAAATCTTAACTCTCTTGCTTGTCTTTGCCCTCTCCTTCTCGCTCATATCCTGCCACGGCACGCTTGTCGGGCAGGAAAGCGTTGAAGGGCCGAATTCACTTCCTGAGTTTTCCGTTCCCGAGTCCTTTGACACGACAAAGCAGTACGAGATAGTTTTCTGGGCTAAAAACGAAAGCAACAAGGCGCAGACCGAGGTCTACCGCAGAGCTATTACCGAATTTGAAGCCCTTTACCCAAACGTCAAGGTAACTATGAAAAACTACACCGATTACGGCAGAATATACCAGGACGTTATAACGAATATCGGAACGGGAACGACTCCCAACGTTTGTATAAGCTACCCCGACCATATAGCGACTTATCTTACCGGAAACAATATAGTAGTTCCGCTTGACGGGCTTATCGCTGATGAAAAGTACGGTCTTGGCGGAAGCGAGGTGCGCTTTGACTCCGTAAAACGCGAGGAAATGGTTGAAAAATTCCTTGACGAAGGAAAGATCGGCGGAGTTCAGTACGCCCTTCCCTTTATGCGCTCCACCGAGGCGTGCTACGTTAACTGCGACCTCATCCGCGCCCTCGGCTTTGAGGTTCCCGAAATGCTCACCTGGGATTTTGTCTGGGAGGTATGCCGCGCCGCTATGGAAAAAAATGCCGACGGCAGCTTCAAGGCAAACGGCAAGGATGTTATGATACCCCTTATTTATAAGTCAACCGACAATATGATGATACAGATGCTCGCCCAGCTCGAAGCTCCCTATTCAAACGAGAACGGCGAAATTCTTATCTTTGGCGACACGGCAAAGGAGCTTCTTCTTGAACTCTCGGAGCACGCAAGGGCGCTTGAATATTCCACCTTTAAAATAAAGGGCTATCCCGGAAACTATATCAACCGCGGACAGTGCATTTTCGCGATAGATTCAACGGCAGGCGCTTCCTGGATGGGAACTGACGCGCCGAACATCGATATACCCGAAAGCGAGCTTGCCGATTACGAAATAAAGGTAATGGCAATACCGCAGTTTGATACGGAAAAGCCGAAAATGATATCCCAAGGCCCATCCCTTTGCGTATTTAACAAAGGGGATTCCGGCGAGGTTCTTGCCTCATGGCTCTTTGCGCAGTATCTTCTTACAAACGGAATACAGATTGCGTACAGTCAGACCGAGGGCTACGCGCCCGTTACGCAAAAGGCGCAGAACTCCGAGGAATATCTCAAATACCTTGCCGCATCGGGCACGGATAACGACCTTCATTACAGCGTTAAAATAGACGCGGCAAAGCTCCTTCTCGAAAGTACAGAAAACAGCTTCGTCACCCCCGTCTTTAACGGCTCGGCATCGCTTCGCAATGCGGCAGGCCAGCTTATTGAAAGCATCACCGACGCGTCAAGAAAGGGCGAGGTGGTAACGAAAGAGGATATCGATATCCTTTACCGCGAGGTTTCCTCGCTTTACCGCCTTGACGTAGAGCCGGGCAAGATTGCTCCTATGTCGGTAGTTCTTCTTTCCGCAATCTTCGTAACCGATGCTGTGATTATCGGCTATCTCGTATGGAAAAAAGTCAGAAAGAAAAAAGAAAATTAAGAGATTTCTATTGACATACGGGCGAAATTATGTATAATTAGTTTTAGTGTTTTGAAAACAATAATATATTTTAAGCACAAAGGAGATTTTCAAAATGAAAAAAATTATTGCTGCAATTCTTTTGGTAGTTTGCGTACTCGCGCTTGTTGCATGCGGTCCCGATAAAGACCCCGCAAAGAAGTCCGAGGGTGTTATGACCTACGCTGAATACGTAGCGGCTGAAATGGATGCAAACGTAGTTATCGAAGCTTACGTTCAGGCAACTCAGTCTTGGTGGGACAACAAGATCACCGTTTATGCGGCTGATCCCGACGGAGCATATTTCCTTTACGAAATGGCTTGCTCTGAAGCTGATGCTAAACTTCTCGTTCCCGGAACTAAAATCAAGGTTACCGGTGTTAAGGGACAGTGGGCAGGCGAGGTTGAGGTTATGAAGGCGACCTTCGAGTTCGTTAACGACGGAATTACTTATATTGCGGATGCAAAAGACCTCACAAACGAGCTTGGTAAAGATACTCTCGTTAATTATCAGAACCAGCTCGCAACGTTCAAGGGACTTACCGTTGTTGCTCAGAAGGACGGCAAAGCATTCAACTATCAGGACGGCGAAAGCGGCGATATTTACTTCTCCGCTGAAATAAACGGCGTTGTAGTAGATTTCTGCGTTGAGCAGTATCTTACCGCACCCGGCTCCGACCTTTACAAGGCTGTTGAAGCTATTAAGGTTGGCGACGTTATCGACGTTGAAGCATACCTTTACTGGTATGAGGGAGCAAACCCCCACGTAATCGGTATAACCGTTAAATAATCCTTTTAAGATAAAATTTAGGCGAGGTGCGGAACTTTTCCATACCTCGCCTGTTTTTTGCAAAAAATACGCTTGCAACACCTTTTTCCGATTATAAAAATAAACCCTTTCTTTTTTCTTTTTTTACTTGAATATTTTATATTTATATGGTATCATAGGCTTAATCGATATTACCTTTTTCGTGAGATTCCTGCGCTTTGCCGAGAGGCGCACCGGTAAAAGCGGAAATTTCGGCTAAAAATACAATTTGATATTACTTTTCGGCAAGGAGAATAGCTATGAAAAGACAGAATTTCTTGGATGCATCCGTTATGCTGACAGGACTCAGCTACGGCGAGCATGTCATGAAAGCCGACCAGGTTGTTGACGAGCTTAAAAAAACACTTAAAGATTGCGCTAATTCCTTCGTAGTCCGTTGTCAAGCGGACAGACCGATGAAGCGCGAAATGTATCACGCGATTGCAAGATACGCAAAGGAAACCTCTATGCCCTTTGCACTTCTCTATGCTCTCCAGCACCCCCCGGCGGGACAAAAGAGCCATCTTGACAAGGAGCTTGTCAGGGAAATCAAGGAAATTGCAGGAGACCTTTTCCTTGGCGAAATGTTCGGTGAAATAGGAAGCGAGAAGCTCGCAAAGGACGAAAAATATTTCGCACAAAGACCGGGATCCGATCATTCTCCGATGCCCACAGTTAATGATATGTCCGAAGCAAGACGTGCGCTTGTTTCACATATACAGAAATACACCGACTACAACAACTCAATAGACCTTACCGATAGCTTAATTGTTGAAGCTACCGCAGCCAGCTTCTACGATATGGAGGGAGGACTCGGCGTTCCGATTCTTGAGGTTTTCCCGGGCGACCCCGAAAAGCTTATCCCCTTCACACGTGGAGCGGCTATCTCATACAAAAGAAAAATGTGGGGAACGTTTATCGCTCACGAGTGGTATGCAGGCTTCCGTCACTTTGACGCTATGAAAATAAAGCGTCTTGATATGGCGTATAAGCACCTCTTTATGCAGGGCTCAAACCTTGCCTTTCTTGAAAGCGGAAATACCGAAATCGAGTCCTACGGTGTGAAGCTTCCCTATGAAGCGCCTCTTTGCCAAGGCTACCGTAATTTTATTAAAAATTTCCATAAATTCGCTATGAAAAATCCCCGTCCGAAGTGCGGTCCTTACACGTCTGTCGCATTCATTTACGGTGAGGACGATGCCTTCACAGGATTTATGGGCGGTGCAGTTTACGAGCAGTTCGGACGTGAAGAATGGGGCAAGGGCGACGCAGAGAGAAGCTGGAACATTCTTTCCGAGGTTTATAGAAGCCCCGACTTTGCAGACCCCTTGGCTTACGCAAGCTGTGAAGGGCTCGACCTGAACCACGCCCCCGGCTACGGAACGTACGACGTAATTTCGGCAAGTGCGCCGCTTGACGTTTTGTCGAACTACTCTTACCTTATCTTTGTCGGACACAACACCATGAATGAAGAGCTTTACAATAAACTCGTCAAGTATGTTTCGGGCGGCGGCATTCTTCTTATGAGTGCGGCTCACCTCTCAACGAATCCCGTGCGCGGCCGCAAAAACACCTACGTTAACGGCGGTGACGTAAGTGAGCTTTTCGGTTGCAAAATCACCGGCTCAACCAGAAAAATCCACGGACTCAAATACGACTCCGAAAGCATCATTCCCGGAATTAAATACCCGGGAACACCCAACAAATCCTGCGACCCGATTTTTGCGGAGGGTGCGGCAAATTACGCTACCGTTGAGCTTGGTTCGGGTATAGTAAAAGCAGAGCTTTACGCTTCGTTCAACCCGAAAGGAAAAAAGGACGTTCCGGTAGTAGTGGAAAACAAGCTTGGCAAGGGTTACTCCATTCTTCTCACCCACGAAAACTACCCTGGAAACCCTGCGGTTTATCCCGTTTACAAGAATCTTGTTAAAACGCTTCTTACTCACTCGCACGAAAATGCCGAGGTTAAGGTTGCCGGCTCTGATAAGGTTCGCTTTACCCTTTTCTTCGAAGAAACAGGAGAAAAAACGCTTTACCTTCTCAACACCTCGTATGACGTTAAAAATCACGTCAAGGTGCTCTACGGAGGCAAAACGAAGAACGTTTCACTTGCTCCTGCGGAACTGAAAATCATTAAACTTTGATAAAGGAAAATCAGTATGGACGAAAAGTGGATGAATTTTAACGCAAAGCAGTTTAAATTCGAGGGTTACGACGCTGTAATAGTTTATCCCGAGGAAGAAAAGAAAAACGGCCGCCTTGCCGTTAAAACGGAATATTGGGGAGCATTCCCCGAGGCCGTGGAAGTGCCGCTTCTTGAAGAGGGCTTCCATCTTTGCTTCATAAAAAACAGCAACCGCTTCGGCACGGACGGCGACCTTGACAGAAAAGCAAGATTCATTCGCTTCGTAGAGGCCGAATGCGGCCTTTCCGACAAATGCGTTCCTATCGGAATGAGCTGCGGAGGACTTGCGGCCATCAAGCTTGCGGCAAAATATCCCGAGCTTGTAAGCTGTCTTTACCTTGATGCGCCGGTTGTTAACTATATGAGCTGGCCCTGCGGCTTCGGCATTGGCACAAAGCATCCGAAAAACCACGACGAGATACTTTCCGCCTTAAAGCTTGAAAGCATATCCGAGCTTTTATCGTATAGAGATATGCCCCTCGATAAGATACCCGTGCTTATAGCAAACAAAATCCCCGTAGTTCTCGTTTCAGGAGATAGCGACATCACCGTTCCTTACTGTGAAAACGGAATTATGATCGAGCGAGCATACAAGGCGGCAGGCGTTCCCATCGAAGTCTATATAAAGCCGGGCGGCGACCACCATCCGCACGGACTGCCCGACTCAAAGCCAATTTTTGATTTTATAATGAAGCACAGTTAATTTAGTTTAGAATACAAAAAAGGTAAACTCGAAGAAATTTTCGCTCTTTTGAGTTTACCTTTTTGTTTTATATTTTATGCGGAAGCCCAGGCAAACGGATTTTGAGCAGAAATTTTCGCTCGCTGTCCGAAGCTGCATTTCATACTGCGAGTGGCAGCGAACAGGAATAGAATATTTTATTCGTTTATGCCAAAGTACGACAGCCCGTCATTTGAGGGCGGATTCAAGGGCATCTATCCCAAGTCGGTCTATCGCTGCGCCAAGGCGCTCTTTAGGGAGTCCGTTTTCCTTGTACCAGAGCATTATTTTCTCGATAAGGTCGAGAACCTCGTCGGGAGAGTAAACGCCGGAAAGGAGCGTTCCCATGCGCCATGATTTGCCCCATGTTCCGCCAACGTAAACACGGCATTTAGACTCTGCTTCCTTCGGAACAGCGCCAAAGGGGCATTTTCCAACACAAACGCCGCATTTTGTGCATTTCGATTTATCAATAACGATAGCGCCGCCCGATGCGCTAACGGCACGGGATGGGCAGGATTCTTTAACAAGGCAGGTCTTGCACGCACGGCATTTAGCTTCGTCAAACGAGGAAAGCCTGATTCCCTCAATTCCAACATCGTTTAAGCTTGGCTTCATACAGCTGTTAGGGCAACCGCCAACACCGATTTTGAATTTATGCGGAAGCTTTACGTCCGCCATTCCTATGTAAAACTTATCGTGTATCTTTTTTGCAAGAGCTTGAGTGTCTATATTTCCGTAAATGCAGGTAGTTCCCTTACATGCGACAATAGGACGAACCTTTGCTCCCGTTCCGCCAAAATGAAGCCCGCGGCTATCTAAAAATGCCTCGGCATCGGGAATTTTCTCAAAAGGAATTCCGACTATCTCGGCAGAAAGGCGCGAGGTGAAAACCACCTTTCCGCTGCCGAATTTTTCGGAGCAATCCGCAAGCGCGCGAAGCTCATCGGGTGAAAACTGACCGGCAACGCTGACCACTCTTCCGGAAAAGCATTCCGTGCCTCTGTTCTGCAAAAATCCCCTGCCCTTAACGGCGGCAATTTCTTCTTTTTTCAAGCTCATAATGAAACCTCAAATCTTTCTATCTAATACGTCAAGCGGCTTTTCGTTCAGTTGACAAACTTATGTAGCTATGGTATAATCCATTATACCATTTATCTTTATCTATGTCAATAAATTTCGCATTTTCACCGAGGTATGAAAAGTGAAAAAACACATTATCTTCGCTTTACTTATAATATTTATTGCGCTTCTTTCTCTCTCGCTTTTCGCCTGTCAGACGGAGGACGATGCAGAAAACCCCGACGAATGTAAAGTTGAGTTTACAGATGCGCTCGGAAGAACGGTATCCGTGTCAAAAAACCCCGAGCGTGTTGCGGCGCTTTTAGGTAGCTTTGCAGACGTTTGGCAGCTTGCCGGAGGCGAGCTTTGTGCGGCGGCTGACGACGCTTGGGAGGATTTTGAGCTTGCGCTCGACTCCTCCGTTATTAATCTTGGCGGCGCTCATTCTCCCTCTTTGGAATTGCTTATTTCCGCAAAGCCCGATTTCGTCATAGCCAGCGCTTCTACAAAGTCCAATCTCGAAATGAGAGAGGTCCTTGAAGCTATGGGAATAGCGGTCGCATATTTTGACGTTGACTCCTTCGAGGACTATCTCTCGATGCTCAATATTCTGACGGATATTACGGGAAGACGTGACCTTTACGAGAAAAACGGACTTGACGTTAAAGCCGAAATTGACCTAATAAAATCAGAATATAAAAATGCCGCTTTGCCCTCAGAAGAACGCAAGATTCTCTTGCTTCGCGCCTCATCAAGCTCCGTCAAGGCAAAATCAAGCCGCGGCACAATTCTCGGAGAAATGCTCGCGGACATCGGATGCATAAATATAGCCGACAGCGACAAAAGCTTGCTTGAAAATTTAAGCATAGAAAAAATCATAAGAGAAGAGCCCTATCATATTTTCGTCGTCACTATGGGAAGCGATACGGACGGCGCAAAAAAAATGCTCAGCTCTCTTATAAATGAAAGCTCCGCCTGGAAAACACTCCTGGCGGTAAAGGAAAACAGAATTCATATTATGGATAAACGCCTGTTCAACCTAAAGCCAAACGCGCGTTGGGCAGAATCGTATAGGGTGCTTTATGAAACACTTACCAAAGCTTAAAAACAGAATAGCCGCCCTTTATACAGCAGGCGGCGCTTTAATTTTGCTCTCTGCGCTTCTCGGATTTTCCACGGGCAGCACGGCCCTTGGCATCAAAGAGCTTTTCGCGGCTATTTTCAGCTCGGACAGAAGCTCACCCGAAGCAAGAATCTTCTGGTACGTGCGCTTTCCGCGCACGGTAGCAAGTCTTGTGGCAGGCGGCGCGCTTGCGCTTTCGGGCGCAATTTTGCAAAAGCTCCTCGCAAACAAGCTCGCTTCTCCGAGTATTATAGGCGTAAATTCGGGCGCGGGGCTTTTTGTGGTTATCGCATCCTCCCTTGGAATTTTCGGCGGATGGCGGCTCTCGCTGTTTGCATTTTTGGGCGCGGCGGCGGCAGTCTTACTCGTTGCGACTATGTCGCGGCGCTTTGGCGCGTCGCGAAGCGGCGTTATTCTTATGGGCGTTGCGCTCAACGCATTTTTCGGCGCGATATCCGATGCTATAATAAGCTTTTCTCCCGATGCCGCAATTTCAAGCGGTGATTTTAAAATCGGAGATTTTTCCTCGGTCAGCTATGAAAAGCTGATTCCTGCGTCCGTTATCATATTGATAAGCTTTTCGGCGATTCTTCTGTTATCAAACGAGCTTGACGTTCTCGCCCTCGGTGACGACTCTGCAAAGGGGCTTGGATTGAATACTTCCCTTATGCGCACGGTCTTTTTGATGCTCACAGCGCTTCTTGCCGGCTCTGCCGTCAGTATTGCGGGGCAGCTCTCCTTTGTCGGCCTGCTCGTTCCCCACGCAGTCCGCAAGCTTTCCGCCAGCTCCGCGCACACACTGCCCCTCTCCTTTATTTTAGGCGCGGGCTTCGTTTCGCTCTCCGATACGCTTTCAAGAGTCGTTTTTGCCCCCTATGAAATACCCGTTGGTATAATTATGGCGTTTATAGGCGCGCCCGCCTTCGTTGTTATCTTAATAAAAGGAAAAGGAGGGCACGGAAATGATTGAAATTAAAAATTTATCGGTAAAATATGACACGCTCCCCGTCCTCTCCGAGCTTTTCTTGAATATCCGAAGCGGCGAAATCACGAGTGTGATAGGCATAAACGGATCGGGAAAAAGCACGCTTTTAAAAAGCGCCGTCGGTATACTCGCGCGCGATAGCGGCGAAATATCTATTGACGGTGCGTCGTGTGACATGCTTTCCGCGAAAGACTTGGCGAAGAAAATCGCGTATCTTCCGCAAGGACGAAACACACCCGATATGAGCGTATTCAGACTCGTTTTGCACGGAAGATTTCCGCATCTCGGCTATCCTAGGCGCTACACCAAAGCCGACCGTGAGCTCGCGCTTGCCGCTATGAAAACGATGGGAATTTCGGAGCTTGCCGACAAAAATCTTTCCGAGCTTTCGGGCGGTATGAGGCAAACCGCATATATTGCTATGGCACTTACCGGTGAGGCAGATTACGTTTTCCTTGACGAGCCCACCACCTATCTTGACGTTGCGCATCAGATCGAGCTTATGAAAAACCTCTTGCATCTGAAAAATCTCGGCAAGGGAGTCGTTACTGTTATGCACGACTTGCCTATGGCGTTTTCGTTCTCGGACAAAATAGCCGTGCTCGACGGCGGCAAAATCCTTATGCACGCAACACCCCGCGAGGTCTGCGAGTCTGAAATCATCGAAAGGCTTTTCAAGGTTAAACTCATCCCCACCCCTTGCGGAAAGAATTATACTTATCAATATTAATATGTAACGAGAAGGGGGCTGTCTCATTAAGAATTCAATAAAATCAATACAAAAACAGAAAAAATGAAGTGAGAAATAGAGATTTAGCGAATTCTTAATGAGAACAGAACCTCGGGGCGAACGAATTTAGAGCAGAAAGTGTCGTTTGCGACCGAAGGCGTACAAATGTACGACGAGAGTTCAGCAAACGGCAGTAAAACAAAAAACTTTAATAAAACGAGAAAAAACGCAGTTTTTTGACCTTAATTATAAGAAAAATGATAAAAACGAGATAGACGTTGCGTAATTTTGCAATATCCACCTCGTTTTTTGTTTGGTTATGCCTAAATTTGACAGCCCTTTTTTATTGTTTAATACGACCGAGAGTTAAAAAACCAGCTTATCCGCTTCAAGCTTTATATCACACGGCGGCTTTTTATCCGAAACCACAATATCAAAATCGCAAAGCTTTGCCGTGCAATACGTGCCAAACGATTGAAACTTTGTATTATCCGCAAGCAACATTCGGTAATCACTGCGGGAAAAGGCCGTGGATTTCAGCTCCATCTGCTCAACGGAGCGCTCCAATACCTCATCCTTCGTTATTGCCGCGCAAGAACAAATCATTAAATCAAAGCGAAACAGTTGAAGCTCTCTTGTAGTGAAGCTGCCCGTCGTTGCGGTAGTGTTATACTGCATATTTCCGCCAAGCAAAATCAAATTCACGTCTGACTTTTTTGATAGCTGCGTAGCCGTCTGTACGCCGTTTGTGACAACCGTCTTAAAGCGAAGCTCCATACGCTCCGCAAGAGCTAATGCCGTAGACGAGCTGTCAATAAACACCGAGCGAAAAGGCGGCAAATGCGAAAGCGCCTTCATCGCAATGATTTCCTTTTCCTTTGCGTTTTTGTTCATGCGGAAGAACATTGAAACCTCCTCCGCGTTTTCCGGAAGGAGAGCTCCCCCGTGACTGCGCTCCGCAAGTCCCATTTTTTGCAGCTCCTGCAAATCCCGCCTTACAGTTGCCTCGCTAACGTATAACAGCTCGGCAAGACTTCTTACGCTTGCCCGCTTATGCTCCTTTAAATGCTGTAATAAAGTATTCTGTCTTTCATTCAAAGCCATTTTCTTCTCCTGCGCGTTTTTGCTCATTTTTGCTTATATTATATCACAAAATGTTTATTTGTCAACATTTCAAACATCCAATTAAAAATTCAATAATCAATGGACAAAGCAAAAAGTGTGTGCTATAATACAGTCACGGACTGCGATTTTTTATCGATATATTAAGGAGAAAAACAATGAAAGACATCTTGACAGCTCCCTTTATTACGGAAATGCGCGAAGCAACCGCTAATATGTACCGTCTTGGCTGGGACGAGCGCAACGGCGGAAATATCAGCTACCTTCTTGACGAAAAAGAGGTAGGCGAGTATCTTGACCTTAACAACGTTATCCGCACTATTGAAACGGGCTTTGACGCAACAGGACTTATCGGAAAAATATTTATCGTCACAGGCACGGGCAAGTATTTCAAAAATGTTGATAAAGACCCCGAAGCCAACCTCGGAATCGTCAGAATCGCAAAGGACGGAACGACGGCGGAGCTCTTGTGGGGATACCGTGACGGTGGAAAATTCACCTCGGAATTTCCCGCGCATATGATGAGCCACATGGCGCGCCTGTCCGTTGACCCTAGCCACCGCGTAGTGATGCACTCGCACCCTACGTATACGATAGCTATGAACTCCGTTTGCCCCGTGGACGAAAAGGATTTCACGCACAAGCTCTGGCAGTCGAATACGGAATGTGTCGTAGTTTTCCCCGACGGGGTCGGTGTTTTGCCCTGTATGGTTTGCGGCACTAATGAAATCGGCATGGCAACCGCGGAAAAAATGAAAAGCTACCGCCTTGTCGTATGGACCAACCACGGCATATACGGAGTCGGCAAAACGATGGACGAAGCATTCGGTCTTATCGAAACCGTTGAAAAAACCGCGCAAATCTATATGCTCTCCCTCGGCCACGTAGTCAACGTGATTCCCGACAAAATAATAAACGACCTCGCGCATCTGTGGGGCCTCACCCCCCTCGAAGGCGTCCTTACCGACCTTTGATTTTTAAAATTTAAAATACATAATAAAAGAACACCATCCGAATAGCGTGATGTCCTTAACGGAGAATTTGAAAAACACCATTAAGTGCGAGCATCGCATTTGACTAGTCAAACGCATTATGGGCAAAGCCCATATAACAAGCAGAAAGAGAGAACAAACCGGAAAAACCGAAATGTCCTCTCTTTTTCTGTTGGTTGAATGAAATCGTGGCTATGCCACGGTGAAATCTTCGCTTGGCTCAGATGAAATCCAAGGGCAAGCCCTTGGATGAAATCAAATCCGTCAACTTATAATCCTGTGAAGCAGGATTTCATCGCGACAGCGATTTCATCCACCTTTGGTGGATTTCACCCGTCGAAGACGGATTTGACTGCGTGATACTCCGTTGAGAGTATCACGCAATCCGGATGGTGTTCTTTTTGGCGAGCCGAAACTGCTCGACAAATTAGAATTTGTTTTGTTGACATTTAGCTTTAATTGTGATACAATTTTAAAAAACAACTGCCACCGGGTAGTGAGATGCGAAAAGCATCCGTTTGCACATCGTTAGGTCTTAGAAGATGTGTATGCGGATGCTTGTTTTTTGGAGGTTCTTTATGAAAAGACAATTCAATTATTTTTCCAAAGTCGAAATTGCTTTATGGTCGGTATCCGTGTTATGCATTGTTTTGTCGTTCTGTATTTTTGACCGTGAAAGTTATCTGACATTGATAGCATCGCTGATTGGTGTGACCTCGCTGATCTTCAATGCCAAAGGCAATCCCATTGGGCAGGCTTTGATGATTGCTTTCAGCTTGCTCTACGGAATTATTTCCTGCACTTTCTCTTATTACGGCGAAATGATCACTTATCTTGGAATGACGATGCCGATGGCTCTTTTCGCCCTTATTTCTTGGCTGATGAATCCGTACAAAGGCAACAAGGCAGAGGTCAAGGTGAACAGTATCGGAAAGGCGGAGCAAGTCTTTATGTGGTTGCTCACGCTTATCATAACGGTATTGTTTTATTTCATTCTTGACTATTTCAACACAGCCAACATAATTCCAAGCACAATATCGGTAACAACGAGCTTTCTCGCTGTGTACTTGACATTTCGCAGATGTCCGACCTTTGCCTTGGCTTATGCCGCTAACGACATTGTTTTGATTATCTTATGGATATTGGCAAGTCTTACCGATATACGCTATATCTCCGTGGTTGTCTGCTTTGTGGCTTTTCTGTTCAACGATATTTACGGATATATCAGTTGGCAACGAATAAAAAGAAGGCAATCTGATTAACTTCACAATCCGACAAATTCCGGATTTTGGGTGAGTTAATTATGCCGTAATTAGCCACACAGGTCAACCTCTTGCCACCGTGGCGTGTGCTTGTCTTGCGACAAGG
>JAZORS010000145.1:0-2310 GCA_045656725.1 Eubacteriales bacterium
GTCGCAAAGCTTGATAAAGATAACTCTAATATCCTTGTTCATTGCGAGAAGCATTTTACGTATATTTTCAATATGCGCTTCTTCCTTGTCCGCAACCTGAACCTGAATAATTTTAGTTAATCCGTCAACAAGAAGCGCAACCTCCTGCCCGAACATCTTAGAAATGATTTCGATATTCGTTTTGTCGGAGCAATCCTCAACACAGTCGTGTAAAAGTGCCGCGCATATTGAATCGGTATCCAGACCAAGCTCAGCTGCTATCGCGGCAACGGCAACGGGATGGGAAATATATGCCTCTCCGCTTTGTCTATACTGCCCAAAATGCAGCTCGCTTGCGTAAAGGTATGCCTGCTTGATTCTTTCTAAATTGTATTTTTCGTTATTCTGAATAACATTAAGGAGTGGTTGGAATTCCGTAAACATAATTTTTTACCAAGAAATTTATTTGATTTTTTGCTGTCTGAGCTTTCTTAAAATATTGGATTTTTCGAGGTCTGTTTTAGTGCCTGAATAATAAATTTTAAATCTGTATATTTCTTCACCGATTTCTTCAATTCCGAGGATGTTAAGCTCGGTGAAAACCTTTATCATTATTTTGAGCTTAACGTAGTTGATATTTGCGCATTCCCGTAGCCTTGAAAGCGAAGAAAGAATCTCAACGAGGGAAAACGTATAATTCTCCTGCCTTACAGCACCCATAATGAATTTATAAAATACGGCAAAATCATCGCGAGACGGCAAAATATTTTCTTCGTCGGTAAATTTTGCGCCATTATGTATTTCTTCATACCTTTTTCTGTCACACTCAACAAAAGATGAACAAGCGCTTGATTGCTTGATATCTTTGACAATAAGCTGAATGCTTCTTCTGTTCATCCATTCGTTTATGTCAACCGTAAACATAACGTCAACACAGTCGCCTCGATTAACGGAAAGTGATGAGGGAGAATTTGAGAAAAACATCGCAGAAACCGTAGAGTTACCGTTGCCAAATACAAATCTTGTGTGTTTTCCGTCGCTAACAGGGGCAATTTCGTTTACAAAGGCTCCGGTAAGAACAAATGTGGGGACGGGGTTTCCGACACCGTATGGCTCTAAAATCTGAAGCTTTTCTGCAAAATCGAGCGTAATATCCGAAAATTCGATTTCCATATCCGCTTCAAACGTGGGAATCATATCTTCTTCTTTGAGATTTAAGCTTGCATATTCATTGATTTTTTCTTTAAAAATCTCAAGGTTTTCTCTCGAAACGGAAAGTCCTGCCGCAAGCTCGTGGCCACCGAATTTTGTTAAATATTCGGAGCAATGGCAAAGCGCATCAACAAGATTCAAGCCCTTTATGCTTCTTCCCGAGCCCTTGCCGATATCCGAATCGGCTTCTGCTTCCGCATCGTTCTTTTTGAATGAAATAAGGATTGAGGGTCTTGAAAATTTCTCTGTAATTCTTGAAGCAACAATACCGATTACACCGTGATGCCAATCGTCAGCATTCAGAACGATAACGGGATTTTGAGCAATGTTCATCGCCTCTATCATTTTGTTTGCTTCTTGCATTATTTTGTTTTCTTCGCCTTGGCGTTCCTTATTTGCCGCGCATAAAAGCTCTGCAATTTCCGATGCATGCTCCATATTCTCGGAAAGAAACAGCTCAACCGCCATTTCTGCGCTTTTTATTCTTCCTGCCGCGTTAATTCTCGGGGCGAGGGTGTAGCCGATAAAGCCTGAGGTGATTTTTGTTTTTCTCTTCTTTTTATCCTGGCGTGACTGTTCGGGGCGCATGGTTGATGCTTTTATTAAAGCGGTAACTCCGGGGCGATCCGTTTCCTCAAGCATTTTAAGTCCGTAGCTGACGATGAGTCGGTTTTCGGATTTTATAGGCATAACGTCGGCAATGGTGCCGATAGCAACAAGGTCAGCATAGGATTCAAAAATTCTTTTTGCCGCCAGAGCGCGGGAAATGTTTTCATAGCGTTCCTCGTATGCCGAAATAAACTTGAAAACTACTCCGACTCCCGCAAGCTCTTTAAAGGGATATGGGCAGTCAGGTCTGTGCGGATTTATGACTGCCACCGCCTTTGGTAAATCAGAACGGCACTCGTGGTGATCCGTTACTATAAAATCGATACCAAGCTTTTTCGCGTATTCAACCTCATCATTTGCCGTAATTCCGGTATCAACCGTAATAATAAGCGTTGTGCCGCTTTTTGCGATAGCTTCTATCGCCTGCTGTGAAACTCCGTATCCCTCACATGTTCTGTTGGGGATATAGTAATCGATGCTTGCACCCTTGGATTTTAAGTAGAGATAAAG
>JAZORS010000146.1:0-6958 GCA_045656725.1 Eubacteriales bacterium
TGGTTGCGCCAAGCTCCGCACCCATATTGGTGATAGTTGCCCTCTGCGGAACGGAGAGAGTTTTAACTCCCTCGCCCGAATATTCGATAACCGAGCCGACACCGCCCTTAACCGAGAGCAAGCGGAGAACTTCAAGTATAATATCCTTTGCGCTCACGTAATCACCGAGCTTGCCCGTAAGATTTACTTTTATAACCTTCGGCATGCTTATGTAATACGCGCCGCCGCCCATAGCAACGGCAACGTCAAGACCGCCAGCACCCATACCGAGCATTCCGATACCGCCGGCTGTGGGAGTGTGGCTATCAGAGCCGATAAGTATCTTGCCCGGCGCTCCGAAGCGTTCAAGATGCACCTGATGGCAAATTCCGTTGCCGGGACGCGAAAAGCGTATTCCATGCTTTTTGGTTACTGTCTGTATATATCTGTGGTCGTCGGCATTTTCAAAGCCCGCTTGAAGCGTGTTGTGGTCTATGTACGCAACGGAAAGCTCGGTTTTTACTCTTTCCGTGCCCATCGCCTCAAATTGAAGATACGCCATCGTGCCGGTCGCATCCTGCGTCAAGGTCTGGTCGACTCTTACGCCGATTTCAGCCCCTGCCTTCATTTCACCTTCAACAAGGTGGTTTTTTATTATTTTCTGTACTATCGTGTATCCCATTTTAATCTCCATTCTGCCGCCACCTGAGCAGCACATATATTTCTGTACGTGAATTGCGAATTTTCACCGTATGGAAAACAAATTTTCACGCCATATCCTAATATTACTGCTTCGTTGCCAGAATAACGTTTTCAAGCGCAAGCTCTATGTGGCGCGAGGTGAGCTTGTCAGCAAGCTCGGGGTCACCCTTTTCAATGGCTTCAAGAATCTCTCTGTGCTCGCGTATTGAATTTTCGAGTCTGCCCGCAACCGAAAGCGACAGCTTTCTGTACATTTTTATTTTTTTATGCAAATCCGAAAGTATGCTTTGAAGCTGGGGGTTTCCCGATGCTTCATATATCGTTAAGTGGAACTCCGTGTCAAGTTCTTTTACGTTTTCAGCATCCTTGCGCGATATGTAAAACTCGGCAAGCTCAACGCTCCGCCTTAATTTTTCAAGCTGCTCCGGCTTTATATTCTTGGCGCAAGAGGCAGATGCAAGTCCTTCAAGTCTTATCCTTATCTTATATATGTCAACAAGGTCGTTTTTGTCGATTCCGCGAACAACCGCGCCCCTGTTTGGAACGATGCTGACAAGTCCTTCCTCCGCAAGACGGCGGATTGCGCTTCTTATCGGTGTTCTGCTGACACCGAGGCGCTCGGAAAGAGCAAGCTCGGTCAGGTTTTCACCCTTCGGAAGCGCCCCTGTAAGTATTTCCTCTTTAAGCGTCTCGAAGGTTTTTTCTTCAAGAGATGCCATTCTTGCGTCAACTATCATATCCTGTCACCAAATTTCTCAAAAAATTCGGGAGAGGTCTCTTTTATCATATCGAACAGCTCGTCATCGCCCATAAGGGTGGTTCTTCCGTCAGCATAGGCCTCGTCTATCTTCTCTTTGGTTTTGATTGCAACGTCGTCAAGCTTTGTCACCTTTTCATCATCCGAAAGCGAAAAATGCTTGTTTATCCAGTAAGCAACACCGGCAAGACCGGAGGTGTTCGATATGGCAACTTCGGACGCGCGGTTAAGTATAAGCTCTGTGTCGAAAATATTGTATATTTCCGTATCCTTCATAAGTCCGTCAGCGTGAATTCCGGCTCTCGTTACGTTGAAATTGTCACCGACGAAGGGTGTCATAGGCGGAATATCGTATTTAAGCTCGCGCTTGAAATACTCCGCAATCTCGGTTATAGCAGTAGTATCCATTCCGTCAAGAGTTCCGCGCATTGCCGCGTATTCTATAACCATGGCTTCAAGCGGAATATTACCCGTGCGCTCGCCTATTCCGAGCATTGAACAGTTAACTCCCGAGCAGCCGTAAAGCCAAGCGGAAACAGCATTGGTAACGCCGTGGTAGAAATCGTTATGTCCGTGCCATTCAAGAAGCTCGGAGGGAACGTCTGCGTAGTGGTGCAAGCCGTAAACTATACCGGGAACGCTTCTCGGAAGAGCCGCGCCGGGATAGGAAACACCGTAACCCATAGTGTCACACATACGTATCTTAACGGGAATATTCGCCTCGCGCGAAAGATTGTTAAGCTCATGCACGAAAGGAACAACGAAGCCGTAGAAATCAGCGCGCGTTATATCTTCAAGGTGACATCTCGGTCTTATTCCGGCATCAAACGCATTTTTTACAACTCCAAGATAATGGTCAAGCGCCGCCTTTCTTGAAAGGCCGAGCTTTTTGAAAATGTGATAGTCCGAGCAGGAAACAAGGATTCCCGTTTCCTTAATTCCGAGGTCACGCACAAGCGCGAAATCCTCTTTCTTCGCTCTTATCCAGGTTGTTATTTCGGGAAACTCATAACCGAGCTCCATGCACTTTTCAAGAGCCACCCTGTCCTTTTTCGTGTAAACGAAAAATTCGCTCTGCCGTACGATTCCCTTCGGTCCGCCGAGTCGGCTGATAAGCTTGTATAAGTGAACTATCTGTTCGGGGGTGTATGGCGCGCGCGATTGCTGACCGTCGCGGAAGGTCGTGTCGGTTATCCAGATATCGTCGGGCATATTAAGCGGCACGTGTCTGTGGTTGAACGCCACCTTCGGAATTTCGTCATAAGGATAAATATCGCGGTAAAGATTCGCCTCGTCAACGTCTTGAAGCGAGTATCTGTATTGCGACTGCTCTATCAGATTCGAATGCGGATTTTTTGTAATCATTTATTCTTCTCCCCTCGGGCTAAATTCGGATTTTTGATAAAATTGTATGCTTGTATACAATTTATATGCTGACATTATACACTCAAAATATTTATTTGTCAATAGCTAATATAAAAAATATTAAATTAGTAATAAATACTAATAATATAAAAAGGAAAATTTGAATTTAATACAGTTTGCAAAGCAGTAAAAAAAGGACAAAGAATTAAAAGCGTGATGTTCTTAGCGGAGAAATCACGAGTCAGTCGCTCGTAGGGCGGGGGCTTGCTCCCGCCGAAAAAGCAATTAACCCCGCCAGACCCTTGATATGAAAGTCTGTCGGGGTGTTTGATTCTATTCGATAAATTGGAATTTGATTATTTCTTTTTCTTCGGTTCGGGCAATTCTTCATACATTGCCTCGAATAGTTTGTTCAAGAAATCTCTATCCTCAACATCTTCCACAAGGAGCATTTCTTTTGCACCTTCGTATGGGAGTCGCACTGTGCTTCAGGCATCAATGCAACCACAGATGGTGTAGGCTTTACGAGCAGGCGGTTATCGTAGATACCGCCAACAGCCTTGCCGCCGTAATACAGTACGTATTCGCCCATCATTGCACGAGCTGAAAGTCCGTTACATTGTTCTAAAACGAATTCTATATATTCCTTGCTACTTGCCATAGTTATCTCCGTCAAATTCTTATTTATCGTTCTGTTTTTATCGTCAAATTCTCAAAGCGAAGCGCTATATCCCGCCGCCACTATGGCGTCTATAAGAATGTCTGCGGGAACTTCTTTCGAAAGCTCAACCGTGGCCTCTTTTTTCTTGTGACTTGCTTCGGCAGATACGACGCCCTCGACTCCGAGAAGCGCCTCTTTTACTCTTGCCTCGCAGTGCGGACACATCATTCCTTTTACTTTAAGCTTAATCATTTCCTTTTCCTCCGTATTATTTTTTGAAACAAAGTATTTTCCTAAATTCAAACGCAATGCGTTCATAACGACAAGAAAGCTCGAAACGCTCATAGCCGCCGCGCCGAACATGGGATTCATATCCCAAGAGAAAAGCGGAATAAAAGCGCCTGCCGCAAGGGGAATTCCGATAATGTTATAGCAGAATGCCCAGAACAAGTTTTGCTTAATCGTTTTAAGCGTTGCTCTGCCTATTTTTACAGCCGAAAGAACGCCCATAAGGCTTGAATTCATAAGCACCACGTCCGCGCTCTCTATGGCAATATCCGTTCCACAGCCGATAGCTATTCCCACGTCGGCGCAAACGAGCGCGGGCGAATCATTAATTCCGTCACCAACCATAATAACGCGTCCCTCTGCCGAAAGCTCTTTTACGGCATCTGCCTTTTCGCTTGGCAATATTCCGGCGCGCACCTCGTCAATACCTACGCTCTTTGCCACCGCCTGTGCCGAGGTTTCGTTATCTCCCGTGAGCATAACGACTCGCAAGCCCAGCTTTTTCAAGCCGAGGACTGCGTTTTTGCTGTCATCTTTAATCTTATCCCTTATGCCGATTATACCGATAAGCGTGCCCGAGCGAACGAAAAACACGGGAGTTTGCCCTTCTTTTGCAAGGGCGGCAAAATCGGCCTTATCCTCTTCTGTAAATTCGAGCTTTTCACCGATAAATTTATAACTGCCGCCAACAATCTCATCGCCGGCGATAAGCGCGCGGACTCCGTTTCCCGTGAGTGCCTGAAAATCCTCGCTGTCCATAATACGAGCATCGCGCTCCTTCGCACAGTCAACAACCGCGCGTGCCAGGGGATGCTCACTCTTGTATTCAAGCGATGCGGCATAAGAGAGAAGCTCATCCTCGGAAATACCGCGCGGAATAACGCTAATTACGCTGGGTTTGCCCTCGCTTACCGTTCCGGTTTTGTCAAGACATACGATTTTTGCGCGACCGGAAAGTTCAAGCGATTCCGCTGTTCTGAAAAGAACTCCGCCGCGAGCCGCAATACCCGAGCCCACCATTATTGCAACCGGTGTTGCAAGACCGAGAGCGCAAGGGCAGCTTATAACGAGAACCGAAATTCCTCTCGCCAATGCAAAAGGTAAATCTTTGTTTACAATAAACCAAATTACAGAACTAATAAACGCGAGCGCCATAATAAGCGGAACGAAGATTCCTGCAACACGGTCTGCCACCTTTGCTATCGGAGCTTTCTCGGAAGATGCGGAAGATACTATTTTAATAATTTCTCCCATCAGAGTATCCTCGCCTGCTTTTTTGCACTCGCATTCAAGGTACCCGAGAAGATTTATTGAACCCGCAAAAACCTCCGAGCCGACTTGCTTTTCGACGGGAATACTCTCTCCTGTCAGGCTCGATTCGTCCGCCGCGCTCTCCCCCGCAATAACTGTGCCGTCGGCAGGAAAGGAATCTCCCGGGCGCACTATAAAAACGTCGCCCTCGCGAAGTTCGGAGCTTGCAATACATTTTTCCTCTCCGTCTACCAACACGTGAGCCACGGGCGGTGTAAGTGACATAAGAGATTTTATGGCAGAGCCGGTTTTACCCTTTGCTATTTCTTCGAGCATTTTTCCAAGAGAAATAAGGGCAAGTATCATTGCGGCGGATTCAAAATACAGCTCGTGCAGATATCCGTGCGCAAGATGTGCGTTTTGCGCAAAAGCGATTTTGAAAACCGTGACAACGCTCCAAAGATACGCGGTTAATGAGCCGATAGCTATTAAGCTATCCATATTGGGCGCAAGCTTTATAAGACCGCGAAAGCCGTTTATAAAAAAGCGTTTATTGATAATCAAAACCGCGCTTGACGTTACAAGCTCTATAAGCGCTATCGCAAGCGGACTGTTTTGGATAAGCTTCGGCAACGGAAAGCCCCACATAAGATGCCCCATTGATATATACATTAAGATAACAAGGAAGAAAAGCGAATAAATCAGCCGCCGAGCCGCCCCTTTTATTACCTCGCCGTTATCAACGGACTCCGTTTCATTTCCGTCGCTTACAGCACAGCCGTAGCCGGCGCGTCTTACGGCATTTATTATGATTTCATCATCCGCTCCGTCAGCCGTCATAATTCCGCTGAGCAGATTTACGCTGCAATGCTTTATTCCGGGAATCGCCCTGACCGCCCTCTCGACCTTTGAGGAGCAGGCGGCACAGCTCATACCCTTGACTTTATATTTTTTCATCTGAAATCTCCCCTATTTTATAAATTTACCGAGAAGCTCGAAAAGCTCGGCGGCACTTTCTTCTTTTCCGTTTTTAATATCGTCCAAAACGCAGGTTTTTATATGGGAGCATAAAAGCTCGCGGTTAAATGCCGTCAGCGCGGAAATTGCCGCCGATACCTGCACGAAAATATCCGTGCAGTAAGCATCATTTTCCACCATTGAGCGCACACCCCTGACCTGACCTTCGATTCTTGCAAGGCGGTTTACCAAAAGGCGTTTTTCCTCTTCCTCTCTTTTCTTTAATCTGCAAACTTTACATTCACCGTTCATAAAGCTATTCCTCTTCTCTTGTTTATATACCCCACGGGGTATTTTGTGCCGTTAAAATTCAGGAGCAATTGCTCCCAAATTTTATTTTATATAATTCAAAAGCATCACCATAAGCGGCAAGGTCGCAATGCTCGTTATCGTTGAGAGAAGCAAGGCGCAGGACGCCTCGTTTTGCCCCTCGCCGAGTATCTCCGAATAGTTAAGCACAACCGCCGCCGTAGGACAGGCGTTGAGTATATAGAATACGCATTTGATACCTGCGTCAATCGGTAAAAACCAGATTACGGCAAGCGCGATAAGCGGCATTGCTATCTGCTTCACCGCGCTCGAAACATAAAGGCGCGCGTCACAGAAAACAGAGCGCAAATCCACCGTTGCTATCCTCATTCCGAGTCCAATCATCGAAAGTGGCGTTGCCATTTTTCCCATAAGCGTTATCATATTCATAATATCCGACTGTACGGGAATTGAAAAAGCAAAGATTATAAAAGCCGCAAAGGTTCCGAGAAACGCGGGGTTTATAAATATCTTTTTCACCGTGATGTATTTCGTGTTATGAGTAATTATAGCCGCGCCGATAGTCCAGCCGATTAAATTCATCGCGAGCGAATATATCGATGCGTAAGCGAGAAGCCCCTTTGAAACATCCGGAAGGAGCGCCTCAATTATCGGAATACCGAAGAAGG
>JAZORS010000147.1:0-6535 GCA_045656725.1 Eubacteriales bacterium
GGGAGGCCTGCATCCCAAAACGGAAGCCCAAGCTCCCTTAAGTTGTGTGTAGGTTCAAATGAGCGATATCACGCACCCCGCAGGAGTTAATTATTACTGCGCGTCGTAATCAACCTCGCCGAAAAGGACGTCGTTGAAATAATCCTCTGCGGCTTCAAATTCTTCGTCGCTTTCTATCGTTGAGAATACGAGGTCCTCACCCTCTCCGGTAACGGAAAAGATTACGTATTCATCAGTTTCCTCATCGAGCTCCGCAAGCGCGAAATAACGTTTACCGTTAATTTCGGCTTCATCAAGAAACTCAAACTCAATCTCCTCGCCCGTTTCTTCATCGGTGAGGGTATAAACGAGTATTTCCTCTTCCGCTTCATTAAAATTCTGATTGTTAGTGTCCTGCATGATAAATCTCCTTAAAAGTTTAGATTATATATAATTATTTTTTCTGTTTTACGAGTCTGAAAGAAAATCGCAGATAATCGAATTGCTTATGTAAAAACCGCTGTCGGTTAATGCGATTCTTTGGGAATCACAAATAAGATGTCCAAGCGACTCATATTTTTCTATTTTCTTTTTGTTTTCACAGTAAAAATCTTTTCCGAATTTCGTTTTATATTCGGATAATGAAAGTCCTTCGGAAAGACGCAGGGATAGCATAACAAATTCAAATTCTTCATCCCCACGCTCTATTTTTTCTGTGGATTTCGGCTTTATTTCCCCGCCTGCAAGATATTCTTCCATATCCGCTGTATTTACCGAGCGTTCGTTGTCAATATATGATGCCGCGGCAAGTCCAAATCCTATATAATTTCCGCATTTCCAATATTTTAAATTGTGGCTCGACTCAAAGCCGGGAATTGCGTAATTTGAAATTTCGTAATGCACGTATCCTGCACCTGTTAAGGTTTGTGTCGCCTGATAATACATTTTCGCCTCATCGTCATCGCTCGGCAAATTAAGGGAAGATAGCATTTTCGCAAACGGCGTTGCCTCTTCTATCATCAAGCCGTAAACGGATATATGAGGCACTTTAAGCGATACTAGCGAATCAAGCGTTTCCTTAAAGCTCTCATTCGTTTGCTCGGGGATACCGTACATTAAATCAACGTTGATATCAGTGATGCCCGATGCCCTCACCATAGAAAGCGAATCGAGAAAATCCGAATAATCATGTATTCTGCCTAGGATTTTCCTCTCGTTTTCGTGAATTGTTTGAAGTCCAATGCTAATTCTGTTTACACCCGCCGTTTTATATGCGGATAATTTTTCTTCATTCAGGGTTTTCGGATTTGCCTCAACCGTAAACTCCGACAAGGAAGAAAGGTCAAAGACATCGCATAGCGCCGAGTGAATTTTAAGAAATTCATCAGGTTCAAGAATTGAGGGCGTACCGCCGCCGAAAAAAACGGTATCAACGTAATATCTTTTGCTGTTTTTATATGAATATATTTCCCTGACAAGCTCCGTTATATACTTATCTCTTTGTGCTTTTTCCGAGCAAGGAAATGAAGCAAAATCACAGTAGTTGCATTTTCTTTTGCAAAACGGAACGTGAACGTAGAGCCCTATTTTATCAGTTATCATCATCAAGTCTTAAAACTGCCATAAACGCTTCGGGCGTAACCTCTACGCTGCCAAGCTTACGCATTTTCTTTTTACCTTCTTTTTGCTTTTCAAGAAGCTTCTTTTTTCTGGTGATATCACCGCCGTAGCACTTGGCAAGAACGTCCTTGCGCATCGCTTTTACAGTTTCTCTTGCAATTATTTTTGAACCGATTGCCGCTTGAATCGGAACTTCAAAGAGCTGGCGCGGAATATTTTCTTTAAGCTTTTCGGCAATTCTCCTTGCGCGCGAATATGCTCTTTCCTCAAACACGATAAACGAAAGTGCGTCAACAACCTCTCCGTTAAGCATAAAGTCTAGCTTGACGAGCTTGGATTCCTTATATCCTTTAAGCTCGTAGTCAAGCGACGCATATCCTTTTGACCTACTCTTTAACGCATCGAAAAAGTCATATATTATTTCATTGAGCGGAAGCTCGTAATGCAGCTCTGCTCTTTCCGTGTCGATATATTTCATATCAACGAAAACTCCGCGCCTATCCTGACACAAGTCCATAATTCCGCCGATATATTCGCTGGGCGTTATAACGCTCGCCTTCATTATCGGCTCGTATGCGTGAAGTATCTCGTCCGCTGTCGGGAACATTGAGGGGTTGTCGATATAAGTCGTGCTTCCGTCTTTAAGCTCTACCTTATAAATAACCGAGGGTGCGGTGGTTATAAGGTCAAGATTAAATTCTCTTTCAAGACGCTCCTCAATTATTTCCATATGCAAGAGTCCCAGAAATCCGCATCTGAAGCCGAAGCCGAGAGCAACCGAGGTTTCCGGCTCAAAAACGAGCGAGGCATCGTTAAGCTGCAATTTTTCAAGAGCATCTCTGAGGTCGCCGTATCTCGATCCATCCGCAGGATAGATACCCGAATATACCATAGGATGAACATCTCTGAAACCCGGAAGCGGCTCATCTGCCGGATTTGTGGCAAGTGTGACCGTATCGCCGACTCTTGTTTCGCCGACTGTCTTTATAGATGCGGTTATATAGCCAACCTCACCGGGAGAAAGCGAATCTGCGCTTTTTAAGCCAAAGGGCTCCATAGTTCCGATATCAACGATATCAAATTCACAGCCCGTTGCCATAAGCTTTATGCGGTCGCCCGCCTTCAAAACTCCGTCAAACACTCTTATATAAACCACAACGCCAAGATATGAGTCGTAGTGAGAGTCGAAAATCAGTGCTTTCAGCGGAGCATTCGGATCACCCTTTGGCGCGGGAATGTGCGTTACAATCTTTTCAAGCACGTCCTCGATATTAAGGCCGCATTTTGCGGAAATAGCAGGAGAATCGTCAGCGGGAATTCCAATGACGTCCTCGATTTCTCTGCGAGTTCCTTCAATATCGGCGGAAGCCAGATCGATTTTGTTTATTACGGGCAATATTTCAAGATCGTTATCTATCGCAAGGTATGCATTGGCAAGTGTCTGTGCCTCAACTCCCTGCGTTGCATCAACGACGAGAAGCGCGCCCTCGCACGCCTTCAACGAACGCGAAACCTCATAACCAAAGTCAACGTGACCGGGGGTATCTATAAGATTGAATATATATTTTTCTCCGTCACTTGCGGTATAGTTGAGCTTAACCGCGCGCGCCTTGATAGTTATACCCCTTTCCTTTTCGAGGTCCATATTATCAAGTATCTGCTCTTCCATATCACGAACCTCAACGGCCCTGGTCTTTTCAAGCAATCTGTCTGCCAAGGTGGATTTTCCGTGGTCGATATGAGCAATAATTGAAAAATTCCTGATGTGATTTTGTTTGTCTGACACTTTTTTGCTCCGTAATTTTTATTCCATCATTTTCTTTGAATAGTCTTCTAATGCTTCAACCTTGCTCCGAAGGGAGTCTTTATCCTTATCGGAAGCAAGTATATAAATTTTTACCTTTGGCTCTGTTCCCGAAGGTCTTACGATAACTTTATCGCCGCTGTCAAGTGAATAAAGAAGAACGTCAGATGAGGGCTGATCAAGCTTCTCCTTCTTTCCGCTTTCTATATCAACAAGCTCCCCGCACTTGTAGTCACCGATTTTCTTTACCTTATAGCCGGCAAACTCTTTCGGCGCATCGGCGCGCAAGGATTCCATAAGGCGCTTGCGGCGTTCAATTCCGTCGTAGCCCTCCATATAAATATCTATCGTCTTTTCACCGAAATATCCGTATTTCTCATAAAGAGCGGAAAGCGCGTCGCTCAGCGTCATTCCCTGCTTTTTATAATACGCAGTCATTTCAAGAATGGACATAGCCGCGCCAACGGCGTCCTTATCTCTCGCATACGAGCCGAGAAGATAGCCGTAGCTCTCCTCGAAGCCAAGAAGGAATCCGTCCTTATCGCCCTTTTCCTCGTGCTTTTTTATAACCTCGCCGATAAACTTGAATCCGGTCAGCACCTCGTGAAGTTTTATGCCGTTTTCTTTCGCAATTTTATTTGCCATTTCGGTTGAAACGATGGTTTTTACGCAGTACGCGTTTTCTTTAAGTGCGCCTATCTCACGTTTTCTGTTTATAACGTAGTCAAGCAAAAGCGCGCCCATCTGATTTCCCGAAATAGTTGTAAAATCACCGTTTTCGGTTCTCGTTACAACGCCGACTCTGTCAGAATCGGGGTCGGTTGCTATAACGATATCGGAGCCGACCTTATTTGCTATATCAATTCCGAGCTTAAACACGTTTGCGTATTCGGGATTCGGCTTTTCAACAGTTGGGAAATTACCGTCGGTTATCATCTGCTCGGGAACTGTATAAAGATATTTAAGTCCCACTCGCTTAAAGATTTCGGGAACTAATTTATGTCCTGCTCCGTGAAGGGGCGTATAAACGACACGAAGCTCATCAGCAACGTCTGAAACCGCGGTTTTCGACGTAAGCGTAGCTTCCACCGAATCAAGATATTTTTCATCAAAATCAGCGCCGAGAAGCTCAATTTTTCCTTCCGCTACCGCAGTATCGAAATCAAGGAGTCCCGAAAGGTCGAGAACGTCGAATTTTTCGCGCTCGTCCGAAACTATCTTTGCCTGCTCCGGTCCTATTTGCGCGCCGTCCTCCCAATACGCCTTATATCCGTTATATTCCTTTGGATTATGAGATGCCGTTATGTTAATACCGGCAATAGCGCCGAGCGCTCTTACCGCAAAGGAAAGCTCAGGCGTCGGACGGAGATCGTCAAATATATAAACCTTGATCCCCTCGCCAGCCAAAACGGACGCGCTTATTTTCGCATAGCTTCTTGAATTATTACGCGAATCGTATGCAATAGCAACTCCGCGCTCCTCACCGCCTGCCCGTTTGATAAGGGCCGCTATTCCGCGGGTGGTCTGCGCAACGGTAAAGCGGTTCATATTCATAGTGCCCATTCCCATCGTGGAACGGAGTCCTGCCGTTCCGAAGCTCATAAGCCCCGAAAAACGAAGCGCCATTTCTTCTTCATTATTCTCTATTGCTTTAAGCTCCGCTTTTTCGGAAGCGGAAAGAGCATCCGAGTCGAGCCATCTTTTGTATTCCTTACTGTAAGCCATAAGGTCCTCCGAATCAATTTTTTATGTATTAAGATTCAAGTGCGAGTGCGAGCTGATCGGGGCAAGAGGTATTCTTCATTCCGCACTTAATTCCTTTTAATTTTCCGATTGCCTGATCCTTGGTCATTCCGATAACGAGAGATGCAACCCCCTGCGTATTACCCGAACAGCCGCCAACAAACTTGCAATCGGTAATAACGTCACCCTCAAGTTCAAGAATAATCATTCTTGAACAGGTGCCGCTTGTCTTGAATTCAATAGTTCTTTTCATTTTATGTTTCCTCCGAATGTATTTTATTCCAGATTTTTATATATTCCTACCGCCGCAAAATCGTCAAAGAACAGCGTAAGATAAACGAGCATTGGCGCAAAATCCTTACTGTCAGCCGACAAAACCAGCGAAACGCTGGGAGATGCGCCCCTTTCCGTATCAAAATTTACCGTATTTACTCTGTAAATGCCGATATCAAAAACCGATGCGGCAATCAGAACTCCGCCAAGTTCCCCTCTTTCCGCCGTATCAAATCTCAATTCAAGGTATCGGTCGTCCCCTTCACAAACAGGGTAATTGGAAAAATATTTTGAAACGAGAGCATATCTCATATCCGCATCTCCGAGAGGTCCGAAAACGGGAGTAACCGAGTTGATTTTGAGGTCCTCCTTATAAATCAGCTCTCTTATAGCTGAAAGACGTACTCCGCCCTTTTCCTCAAACGGCAAAAGACAGTATCCAACCTCACCCGAACGAAGCATTCCCAAGCAGGACTTGATGTCGCTTCCATGCTTCAAAACGGGATTTTCAAAGTCCTGACTGAAAACGTCGTATGCCTCGTTTGCGAGTGGGCCTTTTACAAAAGCAATAGACTCTTTTGCTTCTCTTACGTCAAGGAAATCGCTTTCTGAAAGATTTATTCCGCACTCACCGAGCGAATCCAAAAACAGCTCAACGAACGACGCCTTGTCATGCTCCGAGGTCAGCTTCATATAAGAGGCGAGTCGGTGGCGGTTTTCCGGCATTGCAAAGGAATGTACTTCCTCTTTCCCCGGAACAAGAAAATCAGAAAGATAGGAAATGGCTTCTTGCGCGCTATAATCGGCGTCGAGCATTTTTTTCGTCATTTCAGCAGCGCATTTCGCAATATCGCGAATCTCACATATTTTGCGCTCTGCCGAGACGGATATTTTTTCCGAAAGCGCTTTAACGTTATTAACCGTTATGCCGCTCGGAGCAAATAAAACATCCTCCAAAAAAAGCCCTCCTTTCCTACCTTACATTTACTCTATAAATATTATACAATATATTTTAAAGAAATACAATAGAAATTTTTTTCTTAAAGATATTGATTTTTAACTTTTCGTGTGATATAATAATTCGCGTAGCCAAGCTATATGCCGGTATGGTGGAAT
>JAZORS010000148.1:0-7062 GCA_045656725.1 Eubacteriales bacterium
TGATAAATGTGCTAAAATATATATCAAATATTTTAAATGCAACTGCCGTAAAGGAGATGTGTATGTATAAAATAGTGAATAAACGTTCTCTTAATCCTACGGTAACAATGATGGATATAGAAGCGCCCTTCGTAGCTAAAAAAGCAGAGCCGGGACAATTTATCATTTTAAGAGTGGATGAGGACGGAGAAAGAATTCCCTTGACTGTCGCAGGATACGACAGAGCAAGAGGCACGGTTAAAATAATTTTTCAGATAGTCGGAGCAACGACCTTGAAGCTTAACGCTAAATCCGAGGGAGAATATATTTCCGATTTTGCAGGACCTCTCGGTGTTCCCACGCATACCGAGGGAATCAAAAAGGTTCTTATTGTCGGGGGCGGTGTCGGTTGTGCAATAGCTTTGCCCGTTGCGGAAAAATTCGCATCTCTCGGCGCTGAGGTAACGTCTGTTATCGGCTTCCGTAATAAAGATCTTCTTATACTTGAAGATGAGTTCCGCCGCGCGTCGAAAAAGCTCTTTGTTATGACTGACGACGGCTCGTACGGACGTCAGGGTAACGTGTGCGTTCCGATAAACGAAATGCTCTCGTCGGGTGAAAAATTCGATAAGGTTATCACTATCGGGCCTCTTATTATGATGAAATTCGTCGTTGAAGCGGTCAAGCCCTACGGCATCCCCTGCGACGTTTCCATGAACCCGATTATGATAGACGGAACGGGTATGTGCGGCGGTTGCCGACTCACCCTTAACGTAAACGGCGAGAGGGTAACTAAATTTGCCTGTGTTGACGGTCCTGATTTTAACGGATACGAGGTCGATTTTGACGAGGCAATGTCGCGCGGTGCGATGTACCGCGATTTTGAGCGCCACAAGTATGACGAGGCGTGTAATCTTTTCAAAAAGGAAGTTAAATAAAGATGGCAAATATGAATCCGAAAAAGAATCCTATGCCGGCGCAAGCTCCCGAAGTTCGCGCTCATAATTTCTTTGAGGTTGCAATTGGTTATGACGAAAAGATGGCAACGGACGAGGCGCTTCGGTGTCTTAACTGTAAAAATATGCCCTGTGTTTCCGCGTGTCCCGTTAACGTCAGAATTCCCGATTTTATCGCCAAGGTAAGAGAGGGCGATTTTGAGGGAGCTTATAAAATAATATCCGAGTCATCCTGTCTTCCTGCCGTTTGCGGAAGAGTCTGCCCACAGGAAAGCCAGTGCGAATCAAAATGCGTTCGCGGAATAAAGGGTGAGCCGGTCGGAATAGGACGGCTTGAACGCTTCGTTGCGGACTATCATAACGAACATTCGAAAGAAAGCGTTACCCCTGCGGAGCAAAACGGACATAAGGTTGCCGTTATCGGTTCAGGCCCTGCCGGACTTGCGTGCTCAGGTGACCTTGCAAAGCTCGGCTATTCGGTAACTGTGTTTGAAGCGCTCCACACCGCGGGCGGAGTCCTTGTGTACGGAATTCCGGAGTTCCGACTTCCCAAAAGCATAGTCGGACGCGAGGTGGCAAGATTAAAAGCCATGGGCGTCGAAATAATGACGAATATGATAATAGGAAAAACCCTCACTGTAAGTGAGCTTTTCGATATGGGTTATGAGGCGGTATTCATCGCTTCCGGTGCAGGACTTCCCAATTTTATGGGCATCCCGGGTGAAGCGTATAAGGGCGTTTATTCCGCAAATGAATTTCTTACAAGAAGCAATCTTATGAAAGCGTATTCCGAAAATCCCGACACTCCTATAATGAAGGGCGGCAAGGTAGCCGTTGTCGGAGGAGGAAACGTTGCTATGGATGCGGCAAGAACTGCTTTGCGTCTTGGTGCGGAAAAGGTTTATATTGTGTATAGACGTTCTATGGACGAGCTACCCGCAAGGCGCGAGGAAATAGAGCATGCCGAGGAGGAGGGAATAGAATTCCGCCTTCTTACGAATCCTGTGGAAATTCTCGGATATAAAAATCCGGATGACCCCCGTGATGCAAAAAACGGCTTTGTCACCGGTATGAAATGTATAAAAATGGAGCTTGGAGAGCCCGACGAGCGCGGCAGGCGCTCACCTGTGGCAATCCCCGGCTCTGAATTTGAACTTCCCGTAGATACCGTTATAATGTCGATAGGAACGTCGCCTAACCCACTTATTAAATCAACTACCGAGGGGCTTGAGGTGAACCGCAGAGGCGGTATAGTAGTCAAGGACTCGGGCGGTGAAACCAGCATTGAGGGCGTTTTTGCAGGCGGTGATGCCGTCACGGGCGCGGCAACCGTTATATCCGCTATGGGCGCGGGAAAATCCGCGGCTCTTGCAATAGATGCCTATATTAAACAGAAAAATGGAAAATAATCTCACAAAGTAAACTTTTGTTTACCAAAAACTGTTTTTTAAATTATACCTTTGAAATAAGGAGATTTCATCAGTGAAAAACTATAAAATCGAAACAAAATGCGTTCAGGGCGGTTACACCGCGGGAAACGGTGAGCCCCGTCAGATACCGATAATTCAGAGCACCACGTTCAGATACGAAAGCGGAGAGGCGATGGGCAAGCTCTTTGACCTTGAAGCGTCGGGTTATTTTTATTCGCGCCTTCAAAACCCAACCTGCGATGCGGTAGCGGCAAAGATTTGCGAGCTTGAAGGGGGAAGCGCGGCAATGCTTCTTTCCTCAGGCCAGGCGGCATCGTTCTTCGCGGTTTTCAATATCGCAAACGCGGGTGACCATGTTATATCCTCAGCAAATATTTATGGCGGAACTTATAACCTTTTCGCTGTTACAATGAAGAAAATGGGTATCGACTTCACCTTCGTTGATCCCGATTGCACAGAGGATGAGCTTAACGCGGCATTCCGCCCCAATACAAAGGCGGTTTTCGGCGAAACGATAGCGAACCCCTCTCTTGTCGTTCTTGATATAGAAAAATTCGCGAAAGCGGCGCACTCACACGGAGTTCCTTTGATTATTGACAACACCTTTGCAACACCGGTAAACTGCCGCCCCTTTGAATTCGGCGCGGATATAGTAACTCATTCCACAACGAAATATATGGACGGCCACGGCTCTGCCGTTGGCGGATGCATCGTTGATTCGGGAAAATTTGACTGGATGGCAAATAAGGAAAAATTCCCCGGTCTTTGCACGCCGGACGAGAGCTATCACGGAATAACCTACGCGGAAAAATTCGGCAAAGAGGGCGCTTTTATATATAAGGCAACGGCTCAGCTGATGCGCGACTTTGGAAGCACGCAGTCGCCCCAGAGCGCGTTTATACTCAATCTCGGTCTTGAAAGCTTACACGTAAGAATGGCAAGACATTGCGAGAATGCAAAGAAGGTTGCCGAGTTCCTTTCTTCACACGAAAAAATTTCGTGGGTGAATTATCCCGGACTTGAAGATAATAAGTATTCGGCTCTCGTAAATAAATATATGCCGAGCGGCACTTGCGGAGTAGTCAGCTTCGGTATCAAGGGCGGCAGACTCGCAGCTGAAAAATTCATGGCAGGACTTAAAATTGCCGCTATCGAAACTCACGTTGCGGATGCGCGCTCATGCTGCTTGCACCCTGCAAGCACAACCCACAGACAAATGAGTGACGAGGAGCTTCTTGCGGCAGGCGTACCTTCGGATCTTGTGCGCTTGTCCTGCGGTCTTGAAAGCTACGAGGACCTTATTGAAGATATCAGAAATTCTCTTGAAAATATATAACGGAGGTGTGGCTTGTGCCTATTAAAATACCTAACGATTTACCTGCGGTAAAAACCCTTGCCGACGAAAATATTTTCGTAATGACAGAAACGCGGGCAATAACGCAGGATATAAGACCTCTTAAAATACTTCTTCTCAATCTCATGCCGAAGAAAATTGAAACGGAAACCCAGTTTACGCGCCTGCTTGGAAACTCACCCTTGCAGGTTGAGCTTGAACTTATACATACAAGCTCGCACAAGTCAAAAAACGTAACAGAGGAGCATCTTCTGGCATTCTATAAAACCTTTGCGGAGGTTAAAAACAACAATTACGACGGCTTTATTATAACGGGCGCGCCCGTTGAGCATCTGGATTTTGAAGACGTTGAGTATTGGGACGAACTGAAAGAAATAATGGAGTGGTCAAAAACGCACGTTCACAGCACCCTGCATATCTGCTGGGGCGCGCAGGCGGGGCTTTATTATCACTATGGGATAAAAAAATATCCGCTTGACGAAAAGCTTTTCGGTGTGTTCCATCACAAGGTCGATTATAAAAAATCTATTTTGTTCAGGGGCTTTGATGACGATTTCCTCGTTCCGCAGTCGCGCCATACGACCGTTTTACGTGAGGATATCGATGCCGTGCCGGAGCTTCGGATTCTTGCTTCCTCGCAGAAAGCTGGTGTTTATGCCGTTTCGAGCAAAAAGGGAAGACAGATATTTATAACAGGTCACAGCGAATATGATTCCGATACCTTAAAGGGTGAGTATCTGCGCGATCTTTCGCAGGGAAAACCCATAAAAATACCGGAAAACTATTTCCCCGGCGATAACCCGAAAAAGCCGCCTGTCGTTTCATGGCGCGCTCATGCAAATCTGCTTTTCTCAAACTGGCTTAACTATTTCGTATATCAGACAACGCCCTACGATATAAAAACGGTATCAAAGGAAAACAGAAAAGGAAATTAAATTCAAATTTTTTTAAAAAATGGAATAGACAAAACGGAAAAACTGTGCTATAATAAATATAGCAAAGAAAATATAAAAAGGAGATTTCAAAATGAAAAAAACATTATCTTTAATTCTTGCGCTTGTTCTTGCAGTAGGCGTTCTTTTCACGCTTGTTTCCTGCGGAAACACTCTTTCCGGAACTTACAAGGCAGAGGGCTTTATTACCACCACGACCTATGAATTTTCCGGCAACAAGGTTACCGTAAAAGGCGAAGCATTCGGCGCTGCTATTACTATTGACGGAACCTATAAGATTGAGGAAAATGAAGACGGCAAGCTTGAAATCACGCTTGATTTCAGTGATGAAGATAACGCAGGCGAATATGCCGGAACCTTCTCCTTCTCAAAGGGTGAAGAGAACGGAACCAAATACATAAAAATCGCAGGAAAGAAATACGTTAAGGAATAATTAACTTTAATAAATCTTTTCTTGTAAGCAAAGTTATGTTTTTTTAAAGGGTGGAGAATTTTACATTCTTCGCCCTTTTGTTTTTATTGACTCGCAAGCTCTTTTGTGGTATCATTAAATAAAGGGAGGAATATTCTATGTTTCGCGTGCTTGTTGTTGATGATGATAAAAATATAAGATTCGTTATGAAAGAAATTCTTGAAGCAAACGGATTTGTCGTTTTTTCCGCGTCTGACGGAGAGGCGGCGCTTGAAATTCTTTCTCACGAGCATATTGACTTAGCTATCGTGGATATAATGATGCCAAAGCTTGACGGATATAGATTTACCAAAGAGGTGCGTGAATTTAATCAGGATTTTCCTATACTTATGGTATCGGCAAAGCAGCTCCCAGAGGATAGAAAACGCGGATTCGTTGCGGGAATTGACGATTTTATGTCCAAGCCGATTGACCCCGACGAGTTGATTTTGCATATTAAAGCTCTTCTCAGAAGATTTAAAATCGCAAGCGAAAGAGTAATTAAAATCGGAGAGGTCGTAATTGATTACGATTCTTTTACAGTATCGCGCGGGGACGAAAAAATAGAGCTTCCGCAAAA
Organism: Eubacteriales bacterium; assembly: GCA_045656725.1. Classification (GTDB taxonomy): domain Bacteria; phylum Bacillota; class Clostridia; order Oscillospirales; family CAG-272; genus UBA1740. Next base: position 5,704 of record JAZORS010000148.1, read on the forward strand.
GGAATTTCAGCTCTTTTATAAGCTGATTTCCTCGCCGGGTAAAATATTCACGAGAATTCAGCTTATGGATGAAATCTGGGGGCCCGATTGCGAAACGAACCCCGAAACCGTAACAGTTCATATCGGGCGCCTCAGAAAGCACTTTGAGGGCTGGGGCGAATTTGATATAGAAAACGTAAGAGGTCTTGGATACAGGGGGGTAAGAAAGGTATGAAAACCGCAAATAAGCATCGGTTTAAAAGGCGGCACAGATTTCTTTTCGTCTTGGGAACGGCGCTGATTCTTTTGATTTCACTTGGAATAGCCATCTTTCTTCAAAGCTTGCTTTCAAGCTTCGGGATGATAAATCTTAATTCTCCCGAATCCAAAGGAATATACTGGTTAGTCATTTTAGGTCTTACAAGCGCTATAATCGGAACTGTTCTTGCGTTTATCCTCAGCCGTATCGTATTAACACCCGTTGACAGCATTATAGACGGAATGGAGAAGCTTTCTGACGGGGAATTTTCAACACGGATTGAGCTTGGAAAATCGGAAACCTTAAAAAACCTGTCAAACAGCTTTAATAAGCTTGCGCGTGAGCTTGAAAAAACGGAAATTCTGCGCTCGGATTTTATAAGTGACTTCACTCACGAAATAAAAACGCCAATAATGTCTATTTCCGCGCTCGTGAGCTTGTTAAAAACAAAATCAATCTCCGACGAAAAATACCAGACCTACCTTGACGTTATGGAGTCCGAGGCAAAACGCCTCGTTGATATGACAACCAATACCTTATATCTTTCAAAGCTGGAATCGCAGGAAATAATAACGGATAAAAAGAAATATAACGTATCTGAGCAAATAAGAAACGCGGTTTTGATGTTTGTAAGCAAGTGGGAAGAAAAAAATCTTTCTCCGTCGGTTGACGTGGGTGAGATTTTGCTTTGCGCAAATGAAGATATGATGATGCAGGTATGGGTTAATCTTATAGATAACGCGGTGAAATTTTCGGATTTCGGCACAGAGCTTAAAATAGATGCCACAGTCGTCGGAGATATCCTATACGTGAACGTTGACAATTACGGATCCGAAATACCGGAAGAAGATTACGAGAAGATTTTTACAAAGTTTTATCAGTGCGATAAATCAAGAACCACCGAGGGCAACGGCATAGGTCTTTCTGTTGTGAAGCATATAGTTGAGCTTCACGGCGGTGAAATTAAAGTATCGCGCGAAAACAGTATGACCTGTTTTTCCGTCGCGCTGCCTATTAACTGAAACAAAGCGGCTGTCGAATTTAGCCGTAAGGAAGTCGAACTCATAAGGTTTTAAAAGATAGATTTCTCCCTATACATCACCGAATTTTCCTTAAATATT
>JAZORS010000149.1:0-7327 GCA_045656725.1 Eubacteriales bacterium
CGACTGCCGAGGGCATACGGCCGAGAAGAGCCGAAACCTCAGAGCCTGCCTGGGTAAATCTGAATATGTTGTCTATGAAAAGAAGAACGTCCTGTCCCTCTTTGTCACGGAAATATTCCGCCATTGTAAGTCCCGAAAGAGCGACTCTCATTCTTGCTCCGGGGGGCTCGTTCATCTGACCGTAGACGAGGGCGGTTTTTGAGATAACTCCCGATTCCTGCATCTCGTTGTAAAGGTCGTTACCCTCACGGGTGCGCTCGCCGACACCGGTGAATACCGATATACCGCCGTGCTGGGTTGCTATATTGTTGATAAGCTCCATAATAAGAACGGTTTTACCAACTCCCGCACCGCCGAAAAGACCTATTTTACCGCCCTTTGCATAAGGTGCGATAAGGTCAACGACTTTGATACCGGTTTCAAGTATCTCCGTTGTTCCCTCCTGCTCGGAATACGAGGGGGGCTCACGGTGGATATTCCATCTCTCACAGTTCTCGGGCGTGGGCTTATTGTCTATGGCGTCACCGAGTAGATTGAAAATTCTTCCGAGGGTTTCAGGACCGACGGGAACGCTGATTCCCGTGCCGGTATCCACTGCCTCCGTGCCTCTTGACATACCGTCAGTCGAGGACATTGCGATACAGCGGACAACGTCGTCGCCAAGCTGCATGGCAACCTCTGCGACTACCTTTTTGCCGTCATTATCTATCTCGATAGCGTTAAGCAGGTTGGGCAAGTGGCCGTTTTCGAATTTTATGTCAAGAACAGGTCCGATAATCTGTATGACCTTGCCTATGTTTTTTTCCATCTGTTGCCTCCAAATCGGAATTTAAAGCGCCTCTGCGCTGGAAACTATTTCTGTTATTTCTTGGGTAATTACCGCTTGTCTTGCACGGTTGAATTTAAGCATAAGATTGCCTATCATTTCCTCGGCGTTCTTATTTGCGGCATTCATTGACGTGCGCCTTGCTCCGTGCTCGGATGCGGCGGATTCGCATACTGCGCTAAAGATAATTCCGCCAACGTATTCGGGAATGATTTTTGCGAGCATTTCCTCTACGTCACCTTCAATAAGTGTGTTTGGCGACATATCAAGGCATTCCGTTGGCTCGAAAGGAAGAACGTCCTCGTAAACGGGCACTTGAGAAAGCATGGACTTAAATTTCGTGTAAACAAGAGTTACCTTATCAAATTCACCCTCCAAATAAGCTTTGCTTATCATTTTTGCAATGGCGAGCGAATCGCCGACACCGAAGCTCGCAACGAATTTTGCCGCCTCGGAATAAAGATTTCTTTTCTTGTATTTGAAATACTCAAAAGCCTTTTTTCCTATCGGGAAAATCAGGGCGTCGGTATCCTTTGCAAGCTGCTCGGTAAGCCTGAAAACGTTTGAGTTGTAACCGCCTGCAAGGCCTCTGTCACCTGCTACGACTATGAAAAGCGTGCGCTTTACCTCTCGCTTTTCGGTGAAGGGGCAGCTTGGGGTGTTAGCTGAACTTAAAAGCCAGCTCATCGTTTTCGTAAGAGTTTCATAAAAGGGGCGTGATTTCTCCGCCATTTCTTTTGCACGGCGAAGCTTTGACGTTGCAACGAGCTCCATGGCTTTGGTTATCTGCATCGTGCTTTTAACGCTTTTCATTCGTGCTTTTATATCGTTCATTGACGCTGCCATGGCGCATCCTCCTTTATGCTTTGTTTAAAAATTTCTTTTTTGCGTGCTCTATGGCGAGCTTAAGCTCCTCCGAAGCCTCGTCCGAAAGAACTCCGGTTTCACGGATAGATTTAAGAAGCTCGTTCTTCTCTGCGATAAGATACTCGAAAAGCTCACCCTCAAAGCGCTTGACGTCTTCAACCTTTACGTCGGCGAGCAGGTTATTTACAACAGCAAAGATTATAGCAACCTGAAGCTCAACCTCGATAGGTGAGTTCCTATTTTGCTTAAGAACCTCAACGATTCTTGCGCCCTGGTCAAGACGTGCCTTGGTGTCGGCATCAAGGTCCGAGCCGAACTGCGCAAAGCTCTGAAGCTCTCTATACTGCGAGTAAAGAAGCTTAAGCGTTCCCGAAACCTTTTTCATCGCCTTTATCTGCGCATTGCCGCCGACTCGGGAAACCGAGATGCCGGGGTTAACTGCGGGGCGGATACCTGAATGGAAAAGCTCTGATTCAAGAAATATCTGTCCGTCGGTGATTGAAATAACGTTAGTGGGAATGTAAGCCGAAACGTCACCCGCCTGGGTTTCGATTATGGGAAGCGCTGTAAGCGAGCCCCCTCCGTATTCGGAAGAAAGGCGAGCCGCACGCTCAAGAAGTCTTGAGTGAAGATAGAAAACGTCACCGGGATAAGCTTCTCTTCCCGGGGGGCGTCTTATAAGAAGCGAGAGGGCTCTGTATGCAACGGCGTGCTTGGAAAGGTCGTCGTATATAATAAGAACGTCACGGCCCTTTTCCATAAAGTATTCACCCATAGTACAGCCCGAATAGGGAGCGATATACTGCAGGGGCGCAGATTCCGATGCCGTAGCCGAAACGACTATCGTATAATCCATAGCGCCGTTTGCGTAAAGAGTATCAACGACGTTCGTTACCGTTGACTGCTTCTGTCCGATAGCTACGTAGATACAGATTACGCCCTTGCCCTTCTGGTTTATTATAGTATCTGTGGCGATAACGGTTTTTCCCGTTTGTCTGTCGCCTATTATAAGCTCACGCTGGCCTCTTCCTATCGGTATCATTGAGTCGATAGCCTTGATACCTGTCTGAAGCGGAACGGAAACCGATTTTCTTTCGATAATTCCGTAGGCACGTCTTTCGATAGGCAGATAGTCCCGGGCTTCAATAGGTCCTTTTGCATCAATGGGCTCGCCAAGTGCGTTAACGACTCTTCCTATCATTCCCTCGCCGACGGGAACGGAAACGACACGTCCCGTTCTTTTAACAAGACTGCCCTCGCTGATTCCAACGTCAGAGCCGAGAAGAACTGCGCTTACGTGGCTTTCTTCAAGGTTAAGAGCCATTCCAAACGTGCCGTTTGAAAATTCAAGAAGCTCGTTTGATTTGCACTTTTCAAGTCCGTGAACCTTTGAAATGCCGTCGCCGACGGAAATAACGTAGCCAACCTCATCTTGTTCGGTGTGCTTGGCGTAATTTCTTATCTGCTCTTTGATTATTTTGCTGATATCATCTATTTTTGACTGCATTTTGTCACCAACTTCTCTATTAAACTATTACGCTTTTAAGGTTCGCTTTAAGATTTTCAAGGCGTGTTTTAAGCGAGCCGTCAAGCTGTGTGCCCGAGTAGCGAATCTTTACTCCGCCGAGTATCTCGGGGGACACGGTGTTAGTTACGATAACGGTTTTTCCGCATTTCTTTCCGAGGCGCTCTTTGATTTTTCGGATTTCTTCGTCTGTGAGCGCCACTGCGCTGACTGCTTCAACACGCAAAATTCCACGTGACTCGTCAAAAAGCACGTTGAAGCCTCGGCTGATTTCCGATATATAGCGCAAAAGCCGTTTTTCAGTTAAAATTTTAAGGAATGAAAGAAGCGACTCGTCAAAGGACGAAAACGCACCGTCTACAAGAGAAAGCTTTTCTTCAAGCGGAAGAGCGGGCGTTTCAAGAAGAGATACGTATTTCGGGTTTTCTTTGATAAGCGCACCCGCTATTTTCAGCTCCTCCATAACTCGCTCGGTTACACCAAGCTCCTCGGCGAGCATAAACAGGGCACGTTCGTACTCTTTTACGTCAACCATTATTCATCACCCATATTCTCAATAAAGTCGCCAATGAATTCCCTGTGGTCGTCATTTGAAACGTCACGCTCGATTATTTTAGATGCGATGCTTACCGCATAATCCGCAACCTCGTCCTTAACCTCATTGAGAATTCTTTTCTTTTCAAGCTCCGCCTCTTCCTTCGCTCTTTCAAGCGAGCGGGCCGCCTTTTCGTCTGCGGACTTGATGATTTCTTCTCCGCGAAGCTGCGCGTTTCTTATCGCGCGCTTGACTATTTCTTCGCTTTCCTCGCTTGCCGCCTCGAGCCGTTTCTCGTATTCCGCCTTCATCTCGTCTGCCGATGCACGTGATTTTTCGGCATCGCTATACATATCGTCAACCTCTTTTTGCCTTGAGTCAATCATATTTTTGACGGGCTTAAAGAGGATTTTTTTCAAAACGAGATAGAGAATAAGAAGATTTATCCAAGCGAAAATCATCGTCCAGAAATTGACGCCGACGAAGCTCTCGAATTCTTGCAAAAATCCAACAAATGTCATTTGTTTAATCTCTTTTCAAAATTGATTAGCTAATCTTCATGAACATGAGAAGAAGAGCTACGACGAGTGAATAAATACCCGTAGTTTCGGTGATAGCGCATCCGAGAATCATATTGGTACGCAGGTTTCCTGCCATTTCGGGCTGGCGAGCCATAGCTTCAAGCGCTTTTCCTACTGCATTACCTTCTCCGATTGCAGGACCGATAGCGCCAAGACCCATACAAAGACCTGCACCGAGTGCTCTTGCTGCTGCGATGATTGCTGATTCCATAAGTGTGTTTCCTCCAAAAAATGTGATATATTTTTAATTTTTATTTTTTCTTATTCGCCGACTTTCTCTTCAGGCTTTTCGACGGGCACGGGGATTGCCGAGCCGACGTAAACCATAGTCAGAAGCGAGAATACAAGCGCCTGAACGAATCCCGAGAACAAGTCGAAGTAAACTGAAAGAACAGCGGGGATTCCGGCTGTAAATACGGGCGGCAGGCAGGCAAAAATTGCCTCGGGAAGCCAACCGAAAACAAGGTTGTTAAGCGCCGCAAGAGCCGCATAGATAAGCGCCGTCAGAACCGAGCCACCGGCAACGTTACCGAAATGACGGAATGCCATGGAAACAGGCTGGGCTATTTCGCTGACAATATTCATAGGCGTCATAACGACTATCGGCTCTGTGAAGCCCTTGAGCCAGCCGAGAAAGCCGTTATATTTTATGTTGTGATACCATACCATAACCGAGGTGACAAGCGCCCAGGCGACCGTAACCGAAAGGTCTGCCGTTGTGGAACGAAAAATCTGCGTCATTCCAAGAAGCGTGCCGAAAATCGAAGAGAGGAAAAGCGTTCCTATATAGGGGGCGAATTTAAGGTTGTGCTTGCCCATCGTTCCCTCGACGAGGTCGTAGAGCATACCAACGAGCTTTTCGACTATGACCTGAAATCTTCCGGGGCGCTTCGAGAGCTTTCTCGTTGCGAGAAAGGCAAGCAAGATAAGAAGCACGGTGACAACAATAAGGCTTATCGTGGTTTGCGTTACGAGGTTGCCTAAAATTCCGCCGAACTTTTCGAAAAGCTCGGTTATTCTAACGTACACCTTTGGGCCTTGTACGTCAAGCTTCATTGATTTCACCTCTCTTTTTCTTGAAAAATTCCGAAACCGTAATTATCGGCCTCGTCATCAGAAGAGGAATCATGGTTGCGATAACGTTGAAAACGTCCGTTAAAAGAAAAGCTAAAACGAAGGTTGCTATCATAACCAGAATTCTTATGATAAAGGAAAGCTTCATCTGATTCTGAATCTGTCCTTGAAATTTCATAGCGAGCGCCTGCGCCTCATCCTCGTCCATTTCCCCCTCGCCACGCTCGGCAAGGAATTTGTCGATAACCTTGTTAGTCATTATGGCAAGAACTAAAAAGTTAATGAACGTAACGGCACTTCCGAGCGCCAAACCGAGTATAACGCTGTAATCAAATTTTTTTATGATAAGGAAAACTCCTGACACGATAAGCGAGGTAATAAGTTCGCCTATTACTATCGCCGTGAGTTCTCTTACAGGTAAAGTTTGTTTTTTCATTTATTGCTCCAAATTGTCTTTGGTTGTAGTTTTTCGTTGTGCGCTCTTTTTCTCTTTCTCTTCCCTTTCCTTTTCGAGCCGTTCAAGGCCCTCCGAGGCGCTTATCGCAAAGCGTACCATCGAAACGAGTCCGGCAAGGAAGCCGACTATGAGAAGCGGAACGTAAATCCAGCCGGGAGCGCCAAATTTTGCGGTGGCGAGCCAGCCGATAAAGAACATGAGGGCGGCAGGTGACAAAAGCGTGATTATTGACTGCGCCACGATATTAACAACGTAAAGCGCACCTATAAAATGCTTGTTTATCTCAATCCCGCCTTCCCGTATAAGTCCAATTTTTTCCACAACAACATATTACCACAAAACTCACTCAAAATCAATATATATGGCAAAAGTTAAATATTTAACAGATTATATAGCTATTTTGTCACGTTTTCAGAAAAAACACCGAGTTAAAACTTGGATAAAAAGAATCGCACATATGACGAAGAACTTATTGCTTGTCATAAGTGCGATTCTTTTGTTTTGATATTTTACTGTCACCGCAAAGACGAATTGTTATCCGTGTGACAGTACACTGTATATCAGCGGCTGACGGGTTGGCGCATTTTCGCATATCGGAGATGCTTCTCTGAAAATCCTTTCGGCAGAATCAAGGGTGTCTTCTTTGCAGGTGTAAAGGCGCGCTATTAAGTCGCCTCGTTTTACCTTGTCGCCTGTTTTCTTATTTAAGACTATTCCTGCCGAGTGGTCTATCAAGTCGCCCTTAGCTTTTCTGCCTGCGCCGAGGGTGAGAGCTGAAATTCCTATTTTTTCGGTGTCGCATTTTCCGATATATCCGTCACCATTGGCGTAGATTTCACGGCAAAACTCCGCTTTCCCAAGCTTATCGATGTCATCAATATATGAAAGGTCGCCGCCCTGCGCAGAAATCCATTCTTTGAATTTTTCATAAGCCTTGCCGGAATAAAGTATTTCTGTGGCAAGCTTTGTGGCTTCATCTTTCAAAATTCCGAGCGAGAGGGATATCATTTCCGAGGAAAGAGCAATACATATTTCGGTGAGGTCCTTTGGACCTTTACCTTTTAGCGTGTCGATTGCCTCTTTGACTTCAAGCGCATTGCCGATAGCATATCCGAGAGGGCTATCCATATTGGTTATAAGCGCGGAGCATTCTCTGCCGGCAAGGCGGCCGAGCTTTACCATAAGCCTTGCAAGGCTTTCTGCATCCTCGGGTGTTTTCATAAACGAGCCCGAGCCGTATTTTACGTCGAGAACGATTGATTTTGCTCCTGCGGCAAGCTTTTTGCTCATAACGGAGGATGCGATAAGAGGTATTGAATCCACGGTTGCAGTAACGTCACGAAGCGCATAAATCTTTTTGTCTGCCGGGGCAAGATTTGCGCTTTGACCTGCAACGGCTATACCGACACGGCGCACGGTGTCAAAAAATTCCTCTGCAGAAAGGTCGGTTTTATATCCGGGT
>JAZORS010000150.1:0-9822 GCA_045656725.1 Eubacteriales bacterium
TGCGTTCCGACTATCTGCGAAGTGGGAGTAACGAGCGGAGGATATCCTGCGTCGCGGCGAACGTTTGCAACCTCTTCAAGCACTTCGTCAAGCTTGTCGGATTTTCCTGCCATTTTAAGCTGTGAAATAAGGTTGGAGAGCATTCCGCCCGGTACCTGATATCTGAGCGCATTTACGTCAACCTTCAAAACCTTGGGATCTATAAGGCCGGATTCGAGATATCTTTCACGAATCTTGTTGAAATGCTTTGCAACGACGTCAAGCTTTGCAAGATCAAGACCCGTATCGTAGGGAGTATCCTGAAGAGTTGCAACGAGAGATTCCGTAGGAGTATGTGAGGTACCCATAGCAAGAGGAGAAATAGCGGTATCAACACCGTCAACACCTGCTTCAATCGCTTTAAGCAAGGTCATAGAACCAAGACCTGCGGTGTAATGAGTATGAAGCTGAATGGGAACGTTAACGTTGTTTTTGAGCGATTTAACAAGCTGGTATGCCTCGTAGGGCTTGAGAAGTCCCGACATATCTTTAATGCAAATTGAATCCGCGCCCATTTCAACAAGCTGTTTTGCGTACTGCGCAAAATTATCGTTGGTGTGGAAGGGAGAGGTGGTATAGGAAATTGCGGCCTGAACGTGGCCGTTTTCTTTTTTGGTCGCCTTTATTGCGGTTTCGAGGTTTCTTGCATCGTTAAGAGCATCAAAAATACGGATAATATCGATTCCGTTAGCAATTGATTTCTGAACAAAATACTCAACAACGTCATCGGCATAATGGCGGTAACCGAGAATATTCTGACCTCTGAAAAGCATCTGAAGCTTTGTATTTTTAACGTGATTTCTGATAGTGCGGAGTCTTTCCCAAGGATCTTCGTTAAGGAAACGAAGGCAGGAATCAAAAGTAGCACCGCCCCAAGCTTCAAGGGAATAGTAGCCAACCTTATCCATGTCCTCAAGAATCGGTATCATTTCTTCGGTTGTCATTCTGGTTGCGGCAAGGGATTGATGTGCATCACGCAAAACTGTTTCTGTAATAAGTATCTTTGACATTTTATTATCCTTTCGTTAATAACAGTGCGTTTTTCTTACTGTCAATTAAGAGTAGCAATAACGTCGCCTGCTACAACAGATGCGCCCTTTTGAGTGTTTACAGAAGCGATAACACCGTCGCAGGGAGCAGGAATATCATTTTCCATTTTCATGGCTTCAAGAACGCAAATTACATCACCCTTTTTAACGGATTGACCTACGCTGACTTTAACGTCAAGAATAGTTCCGGGCATGGGCGCGGAAACGGATGTTCCGCCTGCTGTACCGGCAGCTGCCTTGGGAGCGGCAGGCGCGGGCTTTGCGGCAGGAGCCGCAACGGGTGTAACAACAGGAGTTGCAACGGGAGCTTGAAAAACTTTAGGAGCTGAAAACTGTGTATCTGCGGAAACTTCCTCAACGACAACTTCGTAAACTGTGCCATTTACTGTTATATTATACTTTTTCATAATTTTATCCTTTCAAACGTGCATATAAACTTATTTTCTTTTGAACGAAACAACTCTGAACTTTAATCCGCCCGACTCGCTTTCAGCAACTGCGATTGCGGCAGCAATAGCGGCGATTATTTCACCGTCAGCCGATGCAGGAACCGCAATGGGTGCGGAAACCGGATCTGATGAATTTTCCCGGTCGCTTTCCTTTGAATAGAAAGATTTTAAGATAAGACGGCAAACGCATATCGAAACAATAACAAGAAATACGGCAACAAGAACAAGAAATGCTACCAGATTGCCGACGGTGAGGTTCGCCATAAAATCAATAACCGGTTGAGTAAAATCAATAGCTTCAAGCAAAAAATTCATAATTTATCCTCCAATCAAAGAGGAAGAACCTTGCGGCGGGGATTGATTGCAGAGCCCTTATATGAAAGCATAAGCAGGGCAGAGCAAATTCTCGCTCTCAGTTCGTTGATGGAAATTATATCGTCTATTTCTCCGCTGGCAGCTGCAACGGCGGGGGAAGAAACGTTTGCCTTCCATTCATTTACGAGGTTTTCACGAGTGTTTTCAAGGGTGATATACTTGTCCCAAGCAAAAGCAACGCCGCTCTCGGCAGAAAGCGCACCGATTTCTGCAGTTGAAACAGAGTAAACAAGGTCAGCGCCAAGGGCCTTAGAGCCGAGAAGAACAAAGGAGGCACCTATTGCATGACCGAGAATAACCGTAATCTTCGGGGTTTTGGATGTTGCATAAGCAAAAGCAACCTTTGCAAGCTCAGCGGCGAAATTTGAATTATCGTTAGCTGCGCTTACTTCAAGACCGAGAGAATCCACAAGAGTGACAACAGGAATTGAATATGCATCGCAGAAATTAACGAATTTTGCAATCTTTCTTGCCGCGGCAACATCGATTCTGCCGGAGTTTTTCGCGTAAGAATTAGCAACTATACCGCATCTGACACCGCCGATTGTTGCAAAAACGGTGGCAACAGCGGGAGCAAACTCACGCGAAACCTCAAAGAAAACACTGTTATCTGCAATGTTAGAAATTGCGGAAATAGCATCGCCTTCAAAATCAAGCTCACCGAGTTTTCTGTTAAGATTGTCAACACATTCTCCGACTATCGTACCAACCGAAGCATTTTCGGGGAGGAAGGAAATAAGACTTCTTATGTAGGTAGCCGAGAGATTCTCGTCGTCCGTATATGCAAGAAGTACGTCCTGCGCATTGGGAGATTTTGTGTGAAGCGGAGAAGAAACGTAGAACTGTGACGATTTTTCTTTTACGACAAAATCAAACATAGCCGCAATAGCTGCACTCGTTCCGATGCATTTGCCAAAAACAAAAGCGATCTGCGGTATTTTGCCGGATGCCTTTGCTACGGATGCCATAATTCTTCCGTAAGCGGCAAGACCAACCGTTCCATCAAAAATATCCGTACCCGAGGAATTGAAAACTGCAATTACGGGTGCTCCGTTTTCAATTGCCATATCATATAGGTCGGTAATCTTTTTGGCATGTCTTTCATCAATAATGCCGCCCATTCTTGTATCATCCTCAACGAATGCAAAAACGAGTTTTCCGTTTATTGCGCCGTATCCGGTGATAACCCCCTCAAAATCATTTGTTTTTTCTGTGGACAAGAAGTCTGTTATTGCGCGCTTTGTATATGCACCGGTTTCTACAAAGGTAGAATCGTCAAACAAAAGAGCAATAGCACGTCTTGCATCAGAGCTTGAATTTGCGTTAAGTTTTTCGCGAAGCTCCTCAACACTTGGAAGTCCACAAAGTTCAGTTTCTTTATATTTTTTCAAACCGAATTCCCGATTTGCGCGTAGCAAATCTCTCCTTCCATTTTTTAATAACGTATTGATTGTAAAACAAGGGATAAAAAGCGAATAGCCCAAATTTCACCAAATATAATATATCACCAAATCAAAAATAAGTCAAGGTGTTTTTTAATAATATTAAAAATAATTTTCCCCAAAAGAAAAAAAGAGCGATTTCCGCGCCTCGTTAAAGTCAACGCAAAATCGCACTTTTTTTATTGCAAATGAATAACTTTATCAAATTCAAAATATTTATCCTCGTTTAAATGTGAAACCATAATAACGAGTCTTTTTTTCGCTTCCGCTTTTATTATTTTTATCATTTCGGCTTGAAGATTTGAATCCAATTCTTTTGTCGGTTCATCGAGCAAAAGAATCGGCGAGTCTTTAAGAATTGCACGTATAAAAGCAATTCTTTGCTTCATTCCGCCGGAAAGCTCGGCAGGCAGAAAAGAAAATTCATCTTCTGAAAATCCAAGCGAAAGAAGGAGATCCTTTGCTCTTTGAATTTCCTCATCCTTTGCATTGTTATAGCTTACAAGAGTGATATTTTCAAGCGCCGAAAGTTGAGGAAACAGGCGATATTCCTGAAAAGCGAAAGATGTGTTTTTTATACCACCGCCAATTACTTCACCCGAAAATTCGTTATCAAGGCCTGAAATAATCCTAAGAAGCGTAGTTTTTCCGACACCGCTTTTGCCTGCTATAAGGAATAACCCTGTGTCCGGAAAATCAAGCGCAAGCGAGGATAACACCGTTTTATCGCCAAAGCATTTTTCTTTAATATTTATTGATAAACTCACACTTCCTCCTTTTTATCCACTCGCGCCAATAAATATCTTGTTGTTTTTTCAAGGCAAATGCTGAAAATTATGATAACAAGCGTCCATGCGAATACCTTTGGGGAATCAAAGTTGTATTTGGCATCGTTTATTGCCTGTCCTATTGAAGTTTTTGTTGAAACTATAATTTCGGCGGCAATTTCTGCCTTCCAGGCAAGACCTGTGGCAGTTATAAGCGAAGGAATGAAAAATTTTAACATTGTAGGAAGGTAAAGGAGTTTAATGCGTTTTTTGTATGAAAATCCGAAAACGTCGCAAACCTCTACAAGATTTTTGTCAACAGACGAGAAGCTGTCTAAAAGATTTTGCCATATTATCGGCATTACCATTAAAATTGCGATAAGAACCGAAAGAGAATTACCGTCAAGAGCAACCCAGAACAGAATGATTAAACTGGCAACAGGGGTTGATTTAATTATAGTAATAAGCGGAGATATGAGATTTTTTACAAACATAAACTTATGAGAAAAGATTGCTAGCAAAACTCCGAGGAAAACGCCTATAAACAATCCGGCGATTACTCTTAATGCGGTAAACAAGATTCTCAAATAGAAGCTTTTTCCGTCAAGCATACCAAAAAGCACTTTTACGGTTTCAAAAAAACCGGGCATAAAATATGCATTGTCGACTAAAATGGAAATAATTTCCCAAACGAACACCCAGAAAAGTATTCCAAGTGCAGTAAAAATAATTTTTTTACTTTTAATCATAGTAAAATTCGCCAACGGGTCCTTCAATTTTCAAAGCGAGATAAAATGCTTCCAAAGCCGCTTTCATATCTTTACCGTCCATATACGCGATTGAACCTTCAAGATTTTTAAGTGCTTTTTTTGCAGCCGCAGGGGCAGCCATAACGCCGCACTCAACGATATATTCAGATGAAACATCGAGGTTTTTATTTGAGCCGACAAACTCAATCGACGCCTTGTATTCATCGAGGAAAGAATTAATTCTTGATTTATGCGCCTCTACAAAGCTTGCCGATGCAACAATGCATCCCATTGTCAAATCCGTACCAAAAGCCGATGCCCAAATTTCTGAAATCGGCAAATCAACAGAATACTCAATTTCAGAATTTTGATTTTTTGCAATGGTTAAAAGCGATGAGGTTATAATGGGCTCGGGAGCAAGCGCAATGTCAATATTTCCTGCGATAAGCTGTTCTCCAAGCTGCTTTGGCGTTGCTATTTCTTTGCCGTCGATTTCATAAGAAACAGTAACGTTTTTAAGCTCAAGCTTTTCTATTAATGCCTCTAAAACCATTCTGGGTGTGCCATTTTTGCAAGTGTAAACGGTTTTTCCTTCAAGCTCACCGAATGAGTTAATTTCTGTATTTTTATCTGTGAGAATAAAAAGTGAGGAAAGGGTATTGACTGCAAGAACGGTTATCCCGCCGTTTTGATTAAAATAATTTGCCGCATCGTTTGTCGGTATACATGCCATATCAATTTTGCCCGATGCTATATCCGCAAGCGCTAAGCTGCTGTTATCATATTTGTTAAAACTGTACTTTTCATTTCCTTCAATTCCGCCGTTATTGTGTATTAACTCGGCCATTCCCATACCGGTGGGACCTGTCATATAACCAATGCGGATTTTCGTATCATCCTCCCCGCAAGCGGTAAATACCGAGAGTGAAAGTGCAAGTGTCAAGATAATTAAAATTAGTTTTTTCATTTTGTCATCTCCATAAGCGCTTCGGCATCTAAAACGCTGATTTGTTTATTGTTAAATGAAATGATGCCCAATTTCGTTAATTGTTCGATTGCTCTGTAAACGGAAGCTCGTCCCGCATTGAGAATTTCAGAGCATTTTTTGCAGTTAAAGCGTATAGTATCTGTTCCTTGTTTTTTACGCTCGTTCTGAATAAACACCGCCATTTTATCGCGTATGCTGTCACGCGAGTAAGTGGCAATTTTTCCATTCAAAAAGCTTATTCTGTCTGCCATAAACAAAATTACGTTCATTGCAACGCGGCTGTTGTTTTCGCATAGCCGGGTTAAGTCGCACGCAGACATAAAAGCAATCTCGCATATGGTTTTTGCCACTATTGCGGTAGGAAATTGCGTTTCCTTTGAAAATGCGGCTAAAACACCGAAGGAATCACCGCGTGAAAGTGTGTTCAAGGGCATCGGCGGTCCTGTGTGTTTAAGCTTATACACCTCACATTTGCCGGAAATAACAAAACCGATTTTCTTTTCAAAATGCTCCGGTGAATAAACAAAATCTCCTTTTTGATATTTCACGGTTTCGAATTTTATTTCGGTTGCTATTTTTGAAAGCTCCTCTACGCTTAAATCTTTGAACGGAAAAAAATTTGCAAGTTTACTTGTTTTTTGCATAATATTCTCCCAAAAGTGTATCATCTGATACAATTATAACCTTTTTCTTTGAAAATGTCAATGGCTTTTTTATATTTTTGCTAGCTTTTTTAGGTAAAACTATTAAATTTGAGGAAATTGGAAAAAGCCATTGAAATTCTAAAATACTTGTGATATAATATATGCGTATAAATATATTATAGTTTTTTCGTATACGCATTTGCATACATATAATGAGGTTTTGTGATGAATTTTTTGCTCGCGGTAAAATTTATGGGCGTCGGTGAAATTTTTTCGGATTTTTCAGATAGCATAAAAGCGGTTTTAAATAACTTTTCTTTCAGTGATATAATCGATATCGGCATTTTTGCCTTAATCCTGTTTTTTGCGTACAGATTTATAAGAAGCAGAAAGGCGGGAGCGCTCCTTGTCGGAATCGCTATTTGCTTCGTTTTGCTTTTCCTGTCATTTATTTTCGATTTAACCGCAATTCATTTTATTTTCAATGAAATCTTCCAAATCGGTATTATAGTGATACTGATAATCTTCCAGCCGGAAATAAGAGATGCGCTCGAAAAAATCGGCTCGGGCTCGATCGGAAGTCTTATGAATATCGGTGACCACAAAAAGAAAAGAATGGCATATCAGGCGGCAATTTCAAATATTTGTAACGCAGTAATTGATCTGTCTTCTTCAAAAACAGGTGCGCTCATTGTAATTTCCAGAACCACAAAGCTTGACGATATAATAGAATCGGGAACACTTCTTAATGCTGACGTAAGTTCATCGCTTATCAGAAATATCTTTTATAACAAAGCCCCGCTTCACGACGGAGCTGTTGTAATTGATGAAGCGAGAATTGCCGCCGCAAGCTGTCTTTTGCCACTTTCACGAAGAAGCGACGTTGACTCTGACCTTGGAACAAGACACCGCGCGGCGCTCGGCATGAGTGAATCCAGCGATGCTATAATTATCGTAGTTTCAGAAGAAACGGGTACGATTTCAATCGCTTACGATTGCGCACTCACCCGAAACTACACCTATGAAACACTTAAAAGATTTTTATTTGAAAAAATAATCGGCGTTTCAATTGACGAAGAGAATTAATTGGAGTTAATATGAATAAAAAAATATTCGGTATAAGAGTCGGTACAATTATTACGTTTATCGTTTGTATAATCGTTGCTATCGTCGTTTGGTTATATGCGGAAATCACCAGTGCTCCCGAGCAGATCTCGGAGCTTTTTGAGAGCTTTCACTTGACCTTATGACGTACAGTATCGTTCTTAATAACATTAAGCTTCCTTTAAACGCCTCTTATCAGGAGGCGTTTTCGGTTGTAAGACAAAGACTGAAAAAGCTTTCTGTTTCATCCTCAGGGCTTGCGTTTGCAATTTATAAACGGAGCGTTGACGCAAGAAATAAACGTGATATATTTTTCGTTTATTCCGTTATGGTAACGGGTGAATTGCCCCTCATATCAAAGGAATCACTCGCGAAAATCGGCGGAGTAATTCTTGAAAACCGTGAAATTGAGATTACACTTGGCGATTTTTCCATGCCGGAACGGCCGCTTATTGTCGGCGCTGGGCCCGCCGGTCTTTTTGCCGCTTTAATCCTTGCGGAAAACGGTTACCGTCCGATAATTATCGAGCGCGGAGAATCCATAAAAAACAGAAAAAAATCAGTAGATCTCTTTAATAAAAACGGCATTCTCAATCCCGAATCAAACATTCAGTTCGGTGCCGGCGGAGCAGGGACATTTTCAGACGGAAAGCTCATTACTCGTATTAACAATCCGTTATCAAGCTACGTGCTGAAAAAATTTGTGGAATTTGGCGCTCCCGAAGAAATTTTATATAGCGCAAGGCCGCATATAGGTACGGATATTCTATCGGAAGTAATTGAAAAAATGATAGAAAAAATTCTATCGCTCGGAGCGGAAATCCGCTATAATACACGCTTTATTGACACAAAACGTAAATCAGCGATTAACGTTGCCGTAACCGATAAAGGTGATATTCCTTTTGGCGTTCTTATTCTGGCAATAGGTCACAGTGCGCGCGACACCTATAAAACTATAATTGAGTCCGATTACCAAGTAGAAGCAAAATCGTTTTCAGTAGGTATGCGCATAGAGCATCTTGCCGAGGATATAGACCGCGCTATGTACGGTGATTTTGCAGGAAACACAGCACTTGGACACGCCGAATACAATCTTTCTTACGATACGAAAAACAGAGGCGTATATACCTTTTGTATGTGTCCCGGCGGAGAAGTCGTCGGTGCGGCAAGTGAAGATGGCGGTGTTGTGGTGAACGGTATGAGCTCTCATTCAAGAAGCGGATTAAATTCAAATTCTGCCGTAGTTTGCTCAATATTCAAAGAGGATTACGGAAAAACGCCCTCGCTCGCGATAGATTTTCAAAGAAAAATCGAACAATCCGCATTCAAGGCGGCGGGAGAAAACTATTCAGCTCCATATATTCTGGTTGGCGATTTTCTCAACGGAACAAGGTCGGGCGAGCCGGACAGAGTATTACCAACGTACAGAGGCGGCAAGGTTACGGAAGTTATGCCCGAAAAATACCTACCCGAGTTCGTATGCAATAAAATCAGAGCCGCAATACTTGATTTCGACAGAAAAATCAAGGGCTTTGCAAGCGATAAAGCCATTTTAACGGGAGCCGAAACCAGAACAAGCGCTCCGATAAGAATTTTAAGAGAAGAAACAACGCGTCTTGCCATTGGCAAGTCCGATATTTATCCGTGCGGCGAAGGAGCAGGATATGCAGGCGGAATCACCAGCGCCGCAATAGACGGAATTTCTACCGCGCTTGCGGTAATGAAACGATTCAAACCGAATACGCGCGAGTGAAATTCAGATCGCGCTCCTCATTTGAGGATAATAAAAGTGTTTATTATTATGGAAGGCGGGGCAACCCGACAAAGTTTAAAATATGTATAACAAAAACGAAACAAAGAAGGAGAAAAAGTGGATTTTAAAAGCCGGCAGTGACTCGGATTCCAAGCTCGGTGCAAAAAAAATTGCAGAAGATCTCGGAATCAATCCTATCATCGCTAATCTTCTTTATACAAGAGGATACAGGGACACAGAGTCGGCTAAAAAGTTTATCTACATGGAAACCGAAATTCTTTCAAATCCTTTTGAAATGAAGGATGTTGAAGTCGGTATAAAAAGAATCCACGAAGCCATCGAAAATGGCGAAAAAATCACAGTCTACGGTGATTATGACGTAGACGGTGTTACCGCAGTTTGTACTCTTTATCTCTACTTAAAATCCAAGGAAGTCGGAGGCCAAGCGGTCTTAGGAAGACAA
>JAZORS010000151.1:0-4670 GCA_045656725.1 Eubacteriales bacterium
ACAATAAACGACCTCATCGTAAGAGCCTGTTTCCTTACAAGTGGAATCAACGACATTTTCTTGAACTGCCGTACTTGCAGTATGTGTTGTAGTCTTGGCAATCGTCTTTGTTGCTCTGCTTAATTCTATATCACAAATCGAGCAATATACAACCTCATCATAAGAACCTGAATCTTTACAGGTCGCTTCAACACGGTTTTCCTCTACCGCTGTTCCTTCGGTGTGAGTGGTCTTCTTCCCTATGGTCTTCTGAACACGGCTTAATTCCTCGCCGCATTCGGTACAGTAAACGACCTCATCATAAGTACCTGTTTCCTTACAGGTAGAATCGACCTTGTTTTCTACAACTGCCGTTCCCGCTGTGTGTTTCTTTTCGGAAATCGTGATTGTGGTTCTGCCCAGTTCCTTGCCACATACGGAGCAGTAAACAACGCTATCATAAGAGCCTTTTGCTTCAAAGGTGGAATCAACGTAGTTTTCGGTTACTGCTTCGCCCTCGGTGTGAGTATTCTTCTTATCAATCGTCTTTGTCGTTCTGCTGATCTCGTGACCGCAGACTGAGCAATATACGACTTCGTCATAAGAGCCTGCGACCTTACAGGTAGAGTCAACAATATTTTCTTGAACGGCAGAGCTTGCCGTGTGAGTGTCTTTCTTCGGAATTACCTTTTCCGTTCTGCTTAATTCATCACCACAAACCGAACAGTAAACAACTTCATCGTAAGTGCCTGTTTCCTTACAGGTTGCTTCAACTCTGTTTTCCTCTTTGGCGGTATCGGGAGTATGGTCGGCAAAATCACCGTTTATAAAGGTAGCTGTTCCTGCTTCGCCACATTTGCAAGAATAATAATATACGGCTTTCGCCTCACAGGTTGCCTCGTCCTTCAAATAGTCATCGGTGGCTACTGTTTGATTGAAATTATGGATATGAAGGAGAGGGTCACCGTCAGTAAACGTTTCTGTACCTTTAGCCCCACACTTACAGGAATAGTAATACACAGCACTATCGGTTTCCGTTGCGGGTGTCTTCAAATATGTTTGGGAAGTATTCTTCTGATTATAGGTGTGTTCGTTAGGCTCGCCATCGGTGAAAGTAGTCGTACCTTTCGCGTCGCAAGCACACGAATAAAAGTATACTGCGCTTTCAGTACACGTAGCTTCTGTTTTCAAGTATGTACTTGTCGTTACCTGCCGATCGTAGGTATGCTTGGAAGGATCACCGCTTCTAAAGGTAGCCGTACCCTTATCTCCACACACACAGGAATAATAATATAATGCGCTGTCACTACAGGTAGCATCCGCTTTCAGGTATGCACTTGTAGCCACCTTCTCACTGTAATCGTGAGGTTTTCTATCAACTGTCTTTTGTGTTCTGCTGATTTCCTCATTGCACGTAGAACAGTAAACGACTTCATCATATGAACCCGTTTTCGTACAGGTAGAATCCACAAGGTTTTCCGTTACAGCAGTAGCAGGGGTATGGGTATGCTGTTCGGGTGTTTCGGTTGTTTCGTCCTCCTCAGTCGTTTCATCATGCTTATGATCGGACTCCGTTCCTTGTGGTTGATCTGTTGTCGATTCACTCGTTTCGTGATTGTGTGAATTATCCGTATCGCAAGATGCTAATACCAAAGTCAACATAACGATACAAAGCAACAGCGAAATTGCTTTTTTACAAACAGACATTTTATAATCCTCCCGGAAGATATTCCTAAAAAAAATAAAAAAGGCGCTAACCGAAGTTAACGCCTAAAAAACGCAAACCCCGATTTGTCGCCAAACAAAATTGTATAGGATAAGTACGAACCAATTATGTAAGATACCTCATCCGTGGAATTTGCATTTTTATCAAATTCAAAAATGAGATATCAGAGAACGCAAAAAGGGTATAATACGCCCTTTGCAAAAAACGGTTCGTCTTATACTAAAAATATACAATTTTGTTTGGCTCTTTCATTATACACCTTTTTGGGCTGAAATTCAAGTATAATCGGGAAATTCTTCCTATTTAACAATAAAAATTTACAAAGAAAAAAGGACATACAAAGCAAATCCTTGCTCGTATATCCGTACAGATTATTCAAATAAGAGAAATGGCGTAAAATTTGGCGTAAAACACGAAAAAGCAGGAAATGAACCTTCTTGTGATAACTTACTGACGAAAGTGGCCAAACGGGTGGAGTTTTGCTGGGTAAAATAGCGTAGCAGTGGTCTTTTTCGCATCTGCAATCCGATTATTTCTCTACGCCATTTTTACTCCATTTTTGCATGGATTTGCATAGAGATATGTGGACTTATAATTTGGTTGGTTGTGCGAAAAAACACGCAGTATCAAGCTTTATCGGCATTTTATGGAGAAATAAGGAGTTATGAAACGGGGAGGTTTGCCCTCTATACCAAGTTTCATTTTTTAACCTCGATTTTTTCTTCAATAAAGTATAACATATTTAATTAAAATCTGCAAGTATTTTGAAAAATATTGTTATTTTATCTTGACAACTGTGATTCTATGCTCTATAATGTAATTGTTAAGATTTTAATGTTTTTAACAAAGTTAATAATTTTCAAGGAGAACAAAATGGACGTTAAGCTTTTAGTTGTAGATGATGACCCGAATATATGCGATATGCTCAAGCTTTATTTTGAAAACGAGGGATACCAGGTTAAAACCGCTTATGACGGATTTGAAGGTATAAAAACCTTTAAAATTTACGAGCCCGACCTTGTTTTGCTCGACATAATGATGCCGAGAAAGGACGGCTGGCAGGTTTGCCGCGAAATCCGCGAAATTTCCCCGAAGCCGATTATTATGATTACAGCAAAGGGCGACGTTTTTGACAAGGTGCTCGGTCTTGAGCTCGGTGCTGACGATTATACCGTCAAGCCCTTTGATATGAAGGAGCTCTCCGCGAGAATCAAAGCGGTTCTTCGCCGCTACAACGCACATACAAAAACCAGTGACGATGAGGTTGTTAAATTCGAAAATATCGAAATAAGCTTACAGAAATATGAGCTCAAACTGAACGGAAAAGCTATCGATATTCCCCCGAAGGAGCTTGAGCTTCTCTATTTCCTGGCTTCAAATTGCAACAGAGTATTTACAAGAGATCAGCTTCTTGATAAAGTGTGGGGCTTTGATTACCTCGGAGATTCTAGAACAGTTGACGTACACGTAAAGCGTCTGCGCGAGAAGCTTGAAGGTGTTTCTGACAAGTGGACCTTAAAAACCGTTTGGGGTGTCGGCTACAAGTTCGAAATTTTAATTTGATTTTAAATTTACATAAAAACGGCTGATTAGCGTATCCAATTAAGGAATAAGCGTTAATCAGCCGTTTTTTTAGAATTTTCGAACGTAGTCGTAAGAGTATCGAACTAACAAGTCTTACGGATAATTAAAAATCAAAGGATAGCTGTGAAAGCGAGGAGCCCATCGAACCGATATCATACTTTCTGCACTTTTTCTTGATTTCTTCGCCAAGCTCGTCCACTCTTTCGGTAACAAAATCAATAACCGCATGCTTTTTGGGAAGCTTCATAATAACAGTTCCCCCCGCGGTTCTCGTTGCCTTAACCGGTATTTTATCCGATCTGATAAGCATAGCTTTATCTTGATTTGAGCGTATAAAAATGTCCTTGGGCTTGTCCCCCTCGTAAATTGCACCAACAAGAGGTGAATCGCCCGAGCATGCACCGGAAATTTTACGGCGCTTGGATTTTGAATCATAAGCGCTCATAGCAATTCGGGCACCCTTACCGTTTTCAAAAATATAAATTACGTGATGGGCCGGTACAAGCTCATAAATCATCTTACAGCCTACAACGTGTTCCCCGTCCTCCATGCCGAGCTTCATAGGTACGTAGTCACCCATTTGAGATGCCTTTGAGAGCTCAAAATCAGCAACTTTCGCCCTGTATATCTGCGCTTTATCGGTAAAGAAAAGGATTTCACCGCGGTTATCTGTATCTTCCTGATAGATAACAACGTCGCCTTCTTTTACTTTAATTTCGTCAGCGGCTCTGACGGACTGCTGGGACAGCTTTTTGAAATAACCCGCTTTTGTCAAAACAAGTCGGCAGTTATAGTTTTCAAAGAAGATATCTTTCGCAGGTGCTGCAACTGTCTCTTTTTCAATAAGAGTCGTTCTTCTTTCCTGTCCGTATGCCTTTTTAATTCTTTGAAGGTCGCTGATTATAAGCGCTTTCAGCTTCAATTCGTCTTTGAGAATTGCTTCGATTTCCGCGATAGAAGCTTCAAGCTCATTGATTTCCGCAACCTTAGAGGTAATATAATCGCGGTTAAGATTACGAAGCTTAATATCGGCAACGTATTCTGCCTGCAATTTGGAAAGATTGAAGGCCGCCATAAGATTTGGGACAATATCGTCATCGTGCTCGGTTTTTCTTATAATCTTTATCGCTTTATCAATATCAAAGAGTATGAGCACAAGACCTCGAAGCAGGTGCAGACGGTCGCGTTTTTTACCAAGATCGAATTTTAATGCCCTTGATACGCAGTTTTTCCTGAACTCTATCCATTCAAGAATAAGCTCGCGAATGCCGAGCTGACGCGGCGTTCCGTTAATAAGTACGTTGAAATTACAGTCAAAACTGTTTTCAAGCTCCGTTGCGGAAAAAAGCTTCTGAATAACAAGCTCATAATTAGCATCACG
>JAZORS010000152.1:0-3759 GCA_045656725.1 Eubacteriales bacterium
CTCACAGAACGACATGGCTACATCCGACTTATCGCTCGAATAGCCGGTGTTATTGGATTTGTAGATTCATTTGATGGATCATTATGCGGGCTAATCTTATCTTCCGAGATACCTATATGACTGTGAGCATCTATAAAGCCCGGGAATACGTAGAGCCCCTCTGCATTATAAAGCTGCATATTATTCGACGGTTTAATTTTTTTTGAAATTTCGATTATCTTACCTTTATCTATAAGAACGTCGGCTTTTATCGCTTCATTCTCTTCCATCGTGTATAAAATTCCGTTTTGTATTAAAAGCATTATTTTCTCCTGAAATTTTCAAAGCATCTGTGAATAGTTTTTCTAAAACGAAGCAAACTATTCTCAGATTCCATATAAGGAGATAAAAAAATGAACAACAAAAACAACCAGAACAGCCAGTACAACCAGAATAACCAGAGCAATCAGAATAATCAGAGCAATCAGAATAATCAGAGCAATCAGAATAATCAGAATAATCAGAATAATCAGAATAATCAGAATAATCAGAATAATCAGAATAATCAGAATAATCAGAATAACAGAAATAACCAGCGCTAATGCTTTAAGGGCGTCTGTTTATGAAAATTGCGCCGTTGGCACAAAACAAAAAAACCACTTTTGCGTAGTGTCCTTAAGGGCACTACGCATCGATATTCGCCTACGGCGATCGATATGCACTTCGTGCTCGATATGTCCTTGCGGACTCGATATGTGCTTCACACAAGAAAAAACAGGCGAATATCATATCGAAACCGACCGCAAGGGTGGTTATATCGAATTTGCCGTTTTGTGAAATATATTTTGCAAAACGCGAATATATCGAGCTGAGCATAGCGAAGCATATCGACGAATTGAATATTCGCACTTGTGACCACAAATGCAGTGCTTGTCAAGAAAAGAGGACAGAGAACGTAAAAATTCTCTGTCCTTTTCCTGTCGGTAGGTAACGCAATCTCAAAACTGTCCTTAAGAGTGCGCACCCTTTCAAGGTGGGTTTTTTGTTTTTAATCTCGGAGAGACGAGGAACAAATGCTTCATTCAATCGCTGCTATTTACATTTAGAATTTTTTATTGTATAATATAGCTGACAGATAAATTTATACTCACAGGAGATATTACAATGGCAAAAGAAAAGAGATTTATAAAAATTTACAGTCAAGGTATGGGCTCCACGGTAATATTGGTAGACCGTGAAACGGGAATAAACTATCTTTTCCATTCAAGCGGTTATGCCGGAGGGCTGACACCTTTGCTGGATAGAGAAGGAAAACCCGTTGTTACGACTGTGAAAAATGATAATTTTTGATTTGTGCAGTAATGATGCTTGTATTAGGTAATAAATAAATTTAAAACCGGAGGTTGTAAAAATGAAAAAATTATTTGCAATTATAATTCTGATTTCTACCCTCTGCCTTTTTAGCTGCAACTCGGCGGCAAAAAGCATCACCGTTGAAGAAACGGATGATATAGTTAAAATCACGCTTGATAATTTTATAGGCGAGAAAAAAATCAAGCTCAGCCACGACAACACAGGCGAATGCAGCTTGTATTACAAAACGAATATTACAAGTGGCGAGATAGACGTTTCTTATGACTGGGGTTTGTTTTTTGACGATGAGGAGCTCTTTGAAGCAGAAACGTACGACAACGCCACAGGCGGCATTTACGTTGATAGCAGTGTAAGCAAGGTAACTATTATTCTCGATGCAGATGAAATAACGTCAGGTGAAATATATTTTGCGTTTTCCCAAAACACCTCGCCTTTTAAAGCTCCCACGGAAGATGAGCTGAAAGAGTCGGTTGTCGGCAAAACCTTTCTTTATGAAAAACCGGGCTTTTGGGGTGATTTTACAATTACAATCTATGAAGACGGCACGTTCTTCTATTACGAGGGCATGGCAAGCAGTTATCACGGAATCGGCGAGTGGGAAATAAACGGAACTAAAATTACGCTCACAGATAAATTCTACGACTTGAAAAACACGTTTGCTATAAAAGACGGTAGCTTATTCTGGTTAGAATCAAAATCAACCGGTTTTCTTTATCTTAAAGTAGAAAACGGAGATGCTTTTCACGTGCAAGAAACCGAAAAGAAATAACTGAAAAGCGTTCAAAACGACAATTTTAGTTTACATTTTGAATTTGTTTTTGCCATTTTTTCTACCCGAGGTTGTTTTCTCCCCGACTCAACTGACGGTATGTTGTTTTTTTGTTTTGTTTCACTTATACTGTATATGAAAGGAGTGCAAGATGGATCAAGTAAAGATAGGAAAATTTATTGCCGAGCGCAGAAAAGCGGTTAAGCTAACTCAGATGCAACTCGCTGAAAAGCTCGGCATTACGGACAGGGCCGTGTCAAAATGGGAAACCGGCAGAGCGATGCCCGACTCTTCTATTATGCTTGAGCTTTGCGCTATCCTTGAAATCAGTGTAAACGAATTATTAAGCGGGGAGAAATTTATGACAGAAAATAACAATGAAAAAAACGAACAGCTTCTTTTGGATATGACAAAAGAGCTTGAGCAAAAAAACAAAACTATTTGGACTGCTATGTGGGCGATTATGACGGTAAGTATAATGGCACTACTTATCGGCATCTTGATTGCCGCATATTTGATACCGGAGGGCGTTTGGCAGCTTGTCACAATTCTCGGAATCAGCGTTGTCTTTTTGATACCGTGCTTCTATGCCTTAAAGCTTGAAGTCAGCGTTGGAGCTTATAAATGCAAAAAATGCGGCCACGAAATTGTGCCTACCTACAAAGAGGCGCTTAATGCAATGCACAGAGGAACGACGCGTTACTTAAAGTGCCCTAAATGCCAAAGACGCACTTGGTGCAAGAAAGTGATAAATAAAGAAACAAAGGATTGATTTCTGTCCGCCCATTCGGCGCACAGTTTATTTTTGGAGAACGCTTATGGAAAGCAAAATACGAATTATGAAGCGGGAGGATGCGCCTCGTGTAAAAGAAATGATGCGGACGTTTTATTCTTCCCCTGCCGTTCTTTCCGACGGGAGCGAGGAAATCTTTTCTTCCGATATAGAAAATTGCCTTAATGGCTCTCCCTATCTTGAAGGCTACGTAATTGAAAATGACGGCGTCATACAGGGCTACTCAATGATAGCAAAAAGCTTTTCTACGGAGTTCGGTGTGCCGTGCATCTGGATTGAGGATTTGTACGTCAGGCAAGAATATCGCGGGCAAGGACTTGGGAAAGCGATGCTTGATTTTATAACTGAAAAATACACGGACTGTATTTTTCGACTGGAAGCTGAAAAAGAAAACAGCACGGCAATTAAGCTTTATGAAAAGTGCGGTTTTTCCGTTTTACCATACACGGAAATGAAAAGATAGATTATTTAAGTGAATAAAAGCACAAGCGGCAGAGAGCATTCTTCGGTTCTCTGCCATTTTTTATATCACAGTTTCTTAAACAGTTAATAAATAACTGTTTCCCCATTGACTTTGATTTCCTTTTATGGTAAAATGGTTGTTACAGATATTAATAAATTCTTGCTTCGCAAGAACGGTTAATAGAGAATAACAAAAAACAGTTTTAAAGGAGTAAACAATGAAACTTGGAAAGCGAATAGCACTAATCGCATTATGCTTGATTTTGGTTGTTTCCGTCATAGGGCTCACCTCCTGTGAA
This sequence comes from Eubacteriales bacterium, assembly GCA_045656725.1. GTDB lineage: Bacteria > Bacillota > Clostridia > Oscillospirales > CAG-272 > UBA1740. The sequence goes on from JAZORS010000152.1 coordinate 3,677, forward strand.
GTCCCGGGCGGTGGCGGCTCTCAGGTAACACCGGGTCCTGACGATCCCGACAACCCGGATAACCCTGACAACCCGGATAATCC
>JAZORS010000153.1:0-28210 GCA_045656725.1 Eubacteriales bacterium
CGGTAGTTGACAGATACATAAAAATGCTCTCGTGCGGGATAATCAATTTTGCAAACGTCTTTCGTCCCGAAATCATTATTATCGGCGGCGGAATATCTGCGCAGGGGGAAAACCTCATATGCCGCATAAAAGAGCATGCATATAAAGAGCTTTTTGCTAAAAATCTTGCCCCTGACGTAGAAATTGCTGTTGCTACGCTCGGAAACGATGCAGGAAGTCTTGGTGCGGCGGCTCTGTTTATGGATATATAGAAGAAAGGTTTAGGCAAAACAAATGGCTGATAAATTAGGTGCATTTTTGGTTGAGCTGTTCGGAAATCCGTATATCACGGTGTTCTTCATTTCAATGATTCCTCTTATTGAGCTTAAGGGCGCAATTCCCGTCGGTATGACTGAGGCGTTCGGTCTTGGACTTCTTGAAACTGCGGCGGTTGCATATCTTGGCTCAACCCTGATAAGCTTCCTTGTTTTCTTCCTTTTGAAGCCCATATTTGCGCTTCTCAAAAAAATAAAGATATTCAATCTTATCGTGAGAAAATGCGAGGGGCTCTTTATTCATAAGGCGGAAGAAATCGCCGCGAAAACAAACGGAAGCGTTGAGTCGGCGGCAAAGCGCATAATGATGATAAGCTTGTTTATATTTGTGGCTGTTCCGTTCCCTGTAACGGGAGTATGGACGGGAACTGCGATTGCGGTATTCCTTGGCTTGAATTTCAGAGAGAGCGTGCTTCCTCTTGCCGGAGGAAACCTGATTGCGGGCGCGATTATTACGCTTTTGACGTTTCTTTTTAAGGATTACGTTGATTTGATAATTTACTGCCTTTTCGCGATAGCTATCGTGATGCTTATAGTAACGATAATCAAAATAGCAAAGAGTAAGCCCAGTGAGAAATAAATTAAAGGCATTTCAATAAAAAAAGAGGAACAGGCAAATAAATGTCCGTTCCTTTTTTCTTTTTTATCTTTGGTGTGCGTTATGTATAGCTTATACTCCGAATACGAGCCACAAGAAGATGTAAGCGGGTATAATTGCCGCGAGGGTAAAGGGAATACCGATTTTGAAGAAATCGGAATTTTTAACGGTGTAACCCTCTTTGCGAAGAATTCCGATACCCGTGATGTTTGCGCTTGCTCCGATAGGAGTGCAGTTTCCTCCGAGGGTTGCACCCGAGAGAAGTCCGAAATAAAGCACGGTCGGGTCAATTCCGAGCGTTGCCGCAAGTCCCGAAATAACGGGTATCATAGTTGCAACGTAAGGGATATTGTCGATAAATGCCGAAATCAGAACGGATGCCCATACGATAACGGTATAGAGCACGAATACGTTTCCGCCGCCCAGCTTTGCAAGTAGATTTGCGGCAGCGTCAATAACGCCTTGCTCGGCAATACCGCCTATCATAATGAAAAGACCGAAAAGAAGCCCGATAGTCTGGAAGTCTATTTCTTTTAAGGGAGAGACAATGGCGGAGAGCTTCTTTTTACGTATGAGGTTGTAGATGAGTCCTATAAGTAACAAGCCGCAGCAGATAAGTCCGTTTGTTATTTCCGGCTTGTTGGAAATGAAGGACGCGGCTATCAAGAGAACAATAGTGCCGGCGAGCAATACGGTGGGAACGAAGTCGGTAACCTTGGTGCGCTCTGTTATTTTTGGAATTCTTGCTTTTTCCTTACGGAACAGGAAAGCGATGATAAGCGCGGAAAGAATCGCACCGAGCTCTACCGCAAAGAATATACCCGGTCTTCCCTTGTACCAGAAGAAATCTACAAAACTCATATCAAGAGCTGAACCGAGCATAATAGCGGTCGTATCACCGACGAGGGTTGCCGCGCCCTGCAAATTTGAGGATACCGCAATAGCTATAATAAACGGAACGGGGTTCGTGTCGAGCTTCTTGCAGATTTCAAGCGCGACGGGAGCAATCATAAGAACGGTCGCCACGTTGTCAACGAAGGCGGATATGATACCCGCAAACAGCGCCATCGCAACAGCCGCCCACTGAACGTTAGGAACTTTTTCCATTATCAAATCGGCAAGCAGCTCGGGCATTTTACTTTCTATAAAGAGAGCAACAATACCCATAGTTCCGGCAATCATAAGAAGAACGTTAAAATCTATCGCGCCGAGAACGCTTTTCAAGGGAAGCATTCCCGAAACAACGAAAATCAAAGCAGATGCAATCGCGATATAGGGTCTATACTTGCTGAATACGAGCATCAATACGTATGTTACAGCAAATAATGCCAAAGCCCAATAAATCATACAAAGTTATCTTCCTTTCAGTCTTCTTTTTCCGAGCCTATGGGGTTTACAATACTGTATCCGACGTTTACAAGATGGTCTGCAACTCTTTCAAGTCCGACTACAACCGAGGAATAATAGGGGCTGACGTCAATATTACAGTTGCCCTCGGCAAGACGCGCAAAGTGACTTGCTATAAGCTCCTTTTTCTTCGCGTCGACAGATTCCTCCAAGCTTGCAAGAGTCGGCAGCTCGTCTCTGTTAAGGTTTTCAAAAGCATCCTTTGCAATATAAAACATTTGCATAATGCTCTCGCGCATAGAAGATATCTCGCCCTGCGCTTTTTCGGAGAAGCTGATCTTTTTGCCGACCATTTCCATGCCTATCTCGTGGAAGTTTTCGGCGTGGTCACCGATACGTTCAAGGTCGTTAAGCACGTGGAAATACGAGCCGATGATTTGCTCGTCGCTCTGTGATGCGCCCGCGGAGAGCTTGATTAAAAACTTTGTAAGCGCCTCGTTGGTGAAGTCAATAATTTCCTCATTTTTCCGTATGCGCTCGTCATATTCGGATGAACCCTTATCCATAGCAACGAAAGCATATATAGCGTTATCCTCAACCAAGCCGAGCATATAGTCCATCTCTTTTTTGACCTGCATAAGAGCGATGGGGGGCGTGGTAAGAAGTCGGTCGTCAACGTATTTGAGGGTGAGATTTTCTTCCGTTTCCTTTTTGTCCTTAATAATGAGGCAGGAATACTTAACAAGATGCTTAACGAATGGGAGCAACAGGAGCGTAGTCGTCACGTTAAATATAACGTGGAATACCGATACGCGCATCTGCAAGGACATCGGATCGTCGCCCGGGAATATTGATACGAGAAGATTTACGGCGGCATCCTTGAAAATCCAGATAAGAGCCGTAAAGAGTGCCGTGCCGATGACGTTGAAGGTAAAGTGTATCAGCGCAACTCTTTTGGAGTTGGCATTCGCGCCCACGGAAGCAAGCAGTGCGGTTACGCAGGTTCCGATATTCGCGCCGAGTATAATGAAAAGCGCAAGGTCAAGAGGGAGAACTCCCGTGCCAACCATTGTTATGACAACACCCGTGGCAGCAGACGAGCTTTGGATAAGCGCGGTGAATATAATGCCAACCAGTATAAGAAGAAGCGGAAAATCAATCTTCGCAAAGATATCCTTAAACATATCCTCAACGAGAGGATTTCCAAATGCCTCTTTGCTGCTCATTATTTCAAGTCCGACGAATATCAGACCAAGACCTGAGCAAAGAAGCCCCGCTATTTTCACCTTTTCACTCTTGAAAAAGCCCATCATAACTCCCGCAAAAGCGGAAAGATACATAAGCATATTGAAATAATCGTTTTTGAGCGCAACAAGAACGCCGGTTATCGTTGTACCGATATTCGCACCCATAATAATCGGAGTTGCCTGCATAAGCGTCATAACGCCGGCATTTACAAGGCCGATTACCATAACCGAGGTGGCAGACGAGCTTTGAATAATTGCCGTAACGCCCGCGCCGATACCTACGCCAGAAAAACGGTTGTTACTGATTTTTTCGAGCATCCTTTTCATTCCGCTGCCCGCGCTTTTTTCAAGCGCTTCGCTCATAAAGTTCATACCGACGATGAACACGCCAACGCCCGCAAGCAGCCATATAAGACTTCCTACTAACATAAAATCTCCTTTTAAAATACAAAGCTAATAAAAACAATTTTAATCCGTTGTAAGAATGATACCATATTTTTGGCAAAGATGCGGTAAAGACAAATTTGCCGTGCTGATTAACAGAAACCACCGAGGGTTAAAATTTATCTTTGTTTTTTCTTGACAAACTTAATACTTTGTGATAAAATAAGTACATTGCAAAAGGGAGTAGCCGAATGCTCTGCATTTTTAGCAACCGTCATCTCGACCTTGGGTCCGGTTGTTAGAATCTTTATGATGGCAAGACTTTTGTGACGTTACCGTCACAAAAGTCTTTTTTTACGTATATTTTTGCTCATGTGAAATATAAAATATAGAACATAAGGAGAGAAAATATGAAGCATTATTTAAAAAGCGCTGACGACGCAATTCAATCCGTTAACAGCACAAATGACGGATTAAGCGCCGCTGAAGCGCAGAAGCGTCTTGAACAAAACGGAAAAAACAAATTAGTTGAAGCAAAGAAGGAATCCTTGCTTCGCCGTTTCTTCAAACAGCTTTGCGAACCTATGACTATAATTTTGCTTGTCGCCGCGGCGATTTCGGCAGGTGTGGAGATCTACGAGGGTATCCATTCGGGACATATGGGATTTCCGTCCGACGTGGTTATTATCCTTGCTGTTGTTCTCATTAATGCCGTCTTGGGCGTTTTCCAGGAAAGCAAAGCGGAAAAAGCAATCGAGGCCTTGCAGGAAATGTCAAAAGCGCAAAGCAAGGTCATTCGTGACGGAAAACAGTTTTTTGTTTCAAGTGAAGACCTTGTTGTCGGTGACATCATAGTTCTTGAAGCGGGTGATTCTGTTCCTGCTGACGCGCGAATCATTGAATGTGCTTCAATGAAAATCGAGGAAGCGGCGCTCACAGGTGAATCCGTTCCCGTTGATAAAAGGGTTGAAGCTCTTACGGCGGGCGCCGGCGGCGACGTTGCTCTCGGTGATAGAAAAAACATGGTGTTTATGGGCTCGACCGTGGTTTACGGACGCGGCAAGGCGGTTGTAACCGCTACGGGTATGGACACCGAAATGGGAAAGATTGCTGACGCTCTTGCACAGGCGGAAGAGGGAAAAACGCCCCTTCAGATTAAGCTCGCGGGACTTTCAAAGATTCTTACCTATCTTGTTATCGGTATTTGCGTAGTTATTTTCGGTATTCAGCTTATTCGTGACGGTATCGGCTTTGAGCCCATACTCAATTCCTTTATGATAGCAATCTCGCTTGCGGTTGCCGCAATCCCCGAAGGTCTTGCTACCGTCGTTACCATTGTGCTTTCGATAGGCGTTACAAATATGTCAAAGCGCAATGCGATTATACGTAAGCTTACCGCAGTTGAAACGCTCGGATGCACACAGATTATCTGTTCGGATAAAACGGGTACGCTCACGCAGAACAAAATGACGGTTGTTGACCATTACGGCGATAACGAGGCGCTTCTTGCGAATGCTATGTCGCTTTGCTCCGATGCAGAGTTTGATGCCGAGGCAAAAACCGCTGTCGGCGAGCCGACGGAGTGCGCGCTCGTTAACTATGCCGAAAGCTTAAATCTTTCCAAGAACACTCAAAAGGACGTGTTCGTAAGAATCGGAGAGGTTCCTTTTGACTCCGGCAGAAAAATGATGTCAACGGTTCACAGAACCCAAGACGGCGCTCTTATTCAGTTTACAAAAGGCGCTCCCGATGAGCTCTTAAAGAGATGCTCGACCGCTTTGGTTGACGGTGTGGCAGTGGAAATGACGGACGAAATCCGCTCTAATATCCTTGCCGCGAATAAAGGCATGGCAGATCGCGCGCTTCGTGTTCTTGCGGCTGCTAAAAAGGAATTGTCTTCAGAACCCGAGCTTTACGACTCGGAAACCGTTGAACGTGAGCTTTGCTTTATCGGTCTTGTCGGTATGATAGACCCCGTGCGCCCTGAGGTTAAGGATGCTATTAACGAGTGCCGAAGCGCAGGTATCCGCCCGATAATGATTACGGGTGACCACAAGGATACCGCTATTGCAATCGCAATGGAGCTTGGAATAATCAGTGATGCATCGCAGGCAATCACGGGAGCTGAGCTTGACGGTATTTCCGATGAGGAATTTGTGTCCGCTGTCGAAAAATACAGTGTTTATGCGCGTGTTCAGCCCGAGCACAAAACGAGAATCGTTAACGCATGGAGAAGTAAGGGTAAGGTTACCGCTATGACGGGTGACGGAGTTAACGACGCTCCCTCAATCAAGAATGCCGATATAGGTGTCGGCATGGGCATTACCGGTACGGACGTTACTAAAAACGTTGCGGATATGATTCTTGCTGACGATAACTTTGCTACTATCGTTTCTGCTGTTGGCGAAGGCCGCAGAATTTACGATAATATAAGAAAAGCAATACAGTTCCTTCTTGCTTCCAATTTGTCGGAGGTATTGACAATCTTCTTTGCAACGCTGTTCGGATTTACTGTTTTTGCTCCCGTTCATTTGCTTTGGATAAATCTTATCACGGACTGCTTCCCAGCGCTTGCTCTCGGTATGGAAAAGCCCGAGGACAGCATAATGAAGCGTAAGCCCCGTGACAGCAAGGAAGGCATCTTTGCAGGCGGTCTTGGCTTTGCGGTTGCTTACCAGGGCGCGCTTGTTACCGTAATTACGATGGCTTCTTACCTTATAGGTAGATTTTGGCTTGCAGACCTTCATCACGCGGACGCAATCGCTGCGGGAACTTATTCCGCGGAAATGCTCGGTACCTCTATGGCATTCCTCACGCTTTCGCTCTGCGAGATTTGCCATGCGTTTAATATGAGGTCCCTGCACGGTTCTATTTTCAAGATGAAGAGCCAGAACTTGTGGCTCTGGGGCGCGGGATTGCTCTCGCTTCTTCTCACGACGCTTGTAATCGAGGTTGATTTCCTGGCAAAAGCTTTTGAGCTTGCGCATCTTGATATTACGGAATACGGCATTGCATTTGCTCTTGCCATCCTCATTATTCCTATCGTTGAGATAATCAAAATCATTCACAGGGCAGTAGAGAAAAAACGTTAAGTTTTAATTAAATAATAAACACAAACGGCGGATGCTTTACAGAAATGTCTAGCATCCGCCGTTTATATTGTAAATTTATTTATCTCCGTCCATTCGGTATCCCACGCCGAGCTCGTTGGCAATATAGCTCACTTCACCGGGATTTGCTCCGAATTTCTTTCGGATATTTGCCATATTGACCTGTAATTTCTTAATGCTCGCATCGTCGGGATATTCTCTCCAAACCGCTTTAATAATAGCGGCATACGTCATCATTTTTCCGCAATTTTCGGAAAGGAACGATATGATATTATATTCCGTTTGCGTAAGGCGTATTTCTTTGTCGGAAATGAAAACCTGCCTTGCGTCGTAGTCGATTACAAGGTCGTCGTTTGTGAATTTCTTGCCCGGCAATCTCGCCATAGCGGAATTATATCTGTTGTTTCGGATAGCCGTTCTTACACGGGCGAGCAGCTCTTCCGAGCCAAAGGGCTTTGTAATATAATCGTTTGCGCCCATATCGAGAAGCTTTACTTTTTCGCGCTCCTCATTTCTTGCTGAAAGAATAATGACGGGTGTCAAGTCTTTCAAGCGCACGTCCTGCAAAAATACGCTTCCGTCTTTGTCGGGAAGACCAAGGTCAAGTATTACGAGATCCGGTATGTGTGAGGCGTACATGGTTTTTGCCATGATATAATTTTCTGCCGTTACAACCTGATACTCGTTTGCTTCCAGAAGCGCGGTAACAAAGGTCTTTATATTTATTTCATCTTCAACAAGAAGGATTTTATATTTATTATTCTTCATTTGAGCCATCCTCCTCTGTGGATAACGAGAATCTGAATACCGCGCCGCCGCTTTTTGCGTTTTCAGCCGTTATGCTTCCGCCGTGCGCTTTTATGATGGTCGCGCAAACGGAAAGCCCGATACCTATGTGGCGCTTTTGAGCATCGGAAGCACCGTCAAGCTTGTCGTTGTATCCCGAAAAGACGGTGTCAAGGCGCTCATTATCTATTCCGCAACCGTCATCGGAAATTTCAAAAATAGCTTTTTTATCAATAACAAATACACGAAGAGTAAGTCGGGTAAATCCTTTGGCGTGGTGAACCGCATTTTCGAGAATGTTGACGATAACCTGTTCTATCAGAATTGCATCCATCGGTATCAGAACAAGCTCGTCGGGAAGATCAAGCTCTACGTTTTGCGGAGGATAACGCTTTTTGAATTTCAGGATTACCGAATCAATTAGCTCCTCAAGGACTGTGGGTGTTTTTACCAGCTTTACCTTGCTGGTGTCAATACGTGTAACCGAAAGTAGATTTTCAACCATACGTATGAGCCATTCCGAATCCTCTTTTATGCTGACTGCCATTTGCAATTTTTGTGTGTCGTTCAGCTTTTCGTAGTTATCAATGATAGAGGAGCTTGCCCCGTATATAGTCGTAAGCGGAGTGCGGAGGTCGTGGGAAACGGCGCGCAAAAGATTAGCTCTCATTCGCTCTGTTTCGCTCTCCGCCTTCAAAACCTGCCATTTTTTAAGCTTTGTCGTAAACATACTCGTCAAAAGCGATATAACCAGCATTACGATTGCCGAAAAAATGCCTTCGGGAACGGAAAAATCCATATTGAAATACGGATAAGTGAACGCATAGTAAATGGTAATAACGCTTGCTACCGTTGCGATGATTCCATACCAGAATCCATCGGTTACAAGCGATACAAGGAAGACCGCAAATACAAACAGCGTTGCAATGTGCTCTGTTATATCAAGCGCGTTTTTTAATAAAATGCTAATTCCAAACGTCGCCGCCATAATCAGAAGTGACAATAGCGAATCCTTTATGTATTTTTTCGTTTTATTGTTCATAAAAAACTCCATTCCGCCGCCATCGGCGGCACGAACAGTAATCGGTGATTTTACGCTTTATAAATTGTTTTTCCTTTTTTGACGGTTCTTTTTACGAGAAGATTTCCGTCGGTGATTATAATGTCGGCATCCTTGTCGGCTTCAAGTGAGCCGATTCTGCCGCCGAGTCCTAATGCCATGGCGGGATTCAGCGAAGCCATATTAAAAACCTCGTGAATATGTAGCCCCGTGTTAAAAAGAACGTTTCGGACTGCTTCGTTCAGCTTGAGAACGCTGCCTGCGATAGTGCCGTCTTTGAGGCGACATTCGATTCCGCGGAGCGTAACGGCTTGTCCTCCGAGCTCGTATTCACCGTCAGGCATACCGGCGGCGCGGGTAGAGTCTGTAATAAGTAAAGTTTTGTTTACTTTTAGCTTTGCCACAAGCGAATAAAGCGCGGGGTTGACGTGAAAATTATCCGCGATAAGCTCAACCGTGACCTTGTCTGAAACAAGAGCTGCACCGACTGCACCGGGATTGCGGTGATTCAGCCCCGACATAGCGTTAAAAAGATGCGTCGCGTGATTAATACCGTCCCCTACTGCGCTTATCGCTTCCTTGAAATCTGCATCTGTATGCCCCATTGAAACGAGAAGGTCGGATTTTGCCGCAAGCTTTTTTATGCAAACGTGGTCTTTATCCATTTCAGGCGCCAGCGTTACCGCCTTGATTATATCGGAATTTTCAAGAATAAAATCAGCATCGGGCAGAAGAATATTATCCTCGCTTTGCGCGCCTTTTTTTGCGGGGTTGATAAAGGGCCCCTCTGCGTGAACACCGAGTATCTCCGCACCGCACCAGCTTTTGCTTTCCTCTTTAAGTGCCCGAGCGGCATCAAGGGCGGCAATTATTCTTTCCTTTTCCACCGTCATCGTGGTGGGCAAAAAGGAGGTTACACCGTTTTTGACGATTTCGCGCGCTATTTTGCGGATACCGTCTTGGCTTGCGTCGGAAATATCCTCGCCAAGATAGCCGTGAATATGTATATCAATGAGGCCGGGTGCTACGTAGCCGCCGTCTGCATCTATTATTTCTGCATCCGAGGGAACGGTATCAAAAATTCCGCAAATTTTGCCGCTTTCCGAATCAAAGGCGAGCGCTTTGTTCTCGATCACACCGTGAGGTAAAACTATTTTTCCTCGGGTAATATACGTAAGTGCCATTATTTTCTCCTTTTACTACCCCTCTTGCGCTTGGAAAACCAGGGTTAAAGCTTTATTTTTTTGAAGAAAAAGCTTCGTTTTGCTCATTTAAAAGTATGTTATATATGCCCTCGAAGGTTTGAGTTTCATCGTTTACCTTGCCGCTGCCGTTAATATCGCCCATTGATTCGATTTTAAGGCGCTCGTGCTCAACGCCGATGTAAACGTCGCACCTTTTCCAGAAAGAGAGAATCTGATTTTCAAGAGCTTTCCTGTCAAATTCTTCCGAAAGGCAAATATCAACGATGCCGTTTGCGCAGTCGATAAGCTCTATGTCGTGAGTGTATTCGTATTGCAAAAGTGAGATGAATTTATCAACGTATTCAATGAGCTCGCGCTTTGTTTCGTCGGTTTCGACACCGTACAAAACGTGTTTTGCGCGGCTGATAATTCCTGCGGAAAATTCTCGCATAAAATCAATTCTCTCGCTTCGCTTGGCTGCCATAATGCTTGCTTTTTGCTGAGATCTTTGCAGGGCTCTGGTCGTAAATAAGTTTATCGTGGAGATTGCCGTTGCGCCAAGCACTCCTACGATATTGATTATTTCTAAAATATCTCCCATTGTCTTATCTCCCTCGGTAATAATTTATAAATAAAGTAACTTTCCAGCTATATTATAGCATAACGTGGTAATTTTGCAAGCACAAATTTATCCTTTACTTATCCGAGAATTTGTGTTATAATTTTTTTCGGATGGATTTAGCGTGAAATAAGCTTTATTTGATTTGAGCTTTACCTGTTCACGCATGGAATTTTAAGCGATACCGAAAATTCATTTTTAATTGGAGATTATTATGAAAACAGCCGAAGAATTTTGCAGATTTTTGGAAATAGAAAATGATATAACAGAGGATATTGTAAATCTTGAAAAAAAGGTCAGAGAGCGCCTTGGGGATAAGCTTCTTCTTTTAGCGAAAGAGGCGCATAAAGAGGGACTCGGCAACGCTGAATTTTTGGAACTCCTCCATGCTGCCGAGAATTACGGCGAGGAAATCGCCGAGCATAAATTCAGAATGCAGCTCGTTTTTGCCTATTACTGCTTTGCGCTTCTTGAAGAAAAATACGAAAAGGCAAATTTAAGCGTCGAGTTATATAAGGCGACTGTCACCGACTTTAAAATGAGAATATACGAATGCCGTGAGGTTTATCATTTTAACGGTATTTTCGTTGCGTGGTGGTATTTGATTTTCTGCAATATGTCCCTTCATGGAATAGGCGGACTTGAATTTGAAAAGACGAACGCGGATTTCGATTATTCGAAAAACGGCGTCGAGGTTAAAAAGGGCGATTCTATCGTGGCGCTTCACATTCCGCCAAAGTTCAAAATGAACAGGGAAAGCGTTACCCGTGCGATAAAAGAGAGCTATAAATTTTACGGATTTTCCGGCAGGGTTGCCTATCAATGCGATTCGTGGCTCTTGTTTCCCGACTACGAAAACGTGTTCGTTGAAGGCGGCAACATTAAAGAATTCAGAAGCTTTTTTGACGTTATTTCACATCATTATACGGAAACTTTTGAGGAGTGCTGGCGAGTATTCAAGGTCGGCGAAATTGAAAGCCTCGACCTTATGCCAAGGGACACAAGGCTTCAAAGGAACGTAATAGAGCATCTAAAATCCGGTGGCAAGTCGGGGGAGGGCTTCGGCGTTCTCGTATTTGACGGCGAAAACATAGTATAGGGGCTGCTTCCTTTGGGCATAAACGAATAAAAAACAGGGTGGTATTGTTTAACACAGTGCCACTCTTTATATTTTCGGCGAATTTAAAGATATTAAGGTTGAAAAAACTCTGTTTTTTCTCCAACTAATTATAGTTTTTTATTCTATTTTCGTTCTCTTCCTCTCGCTGTATCAAATACAGCTTCGGGGCGAGAACGGAAATTTCTGCTCCAAATCAAGCTAGCCCCGGCTTTCGTATTTTGGCATAAACGAAAAACAGTGTAACTGTGCAAAAAGACAGTTCCACTGTTTTTTGATGGTATCTAATAATGTTGTGAGTAAAATCAACCAAGCTTTACAAGCGGCTTAACGAAGCCGTCGGGGTCCGCGCTTGAAACGTCGCAGGCAATAACGGTATTTCTGTAAATTATAAGGTTGACGTAGACGGTGCCGTTATAATCCTCGTAAGAGGGAAGCTCGTAGGTGTATCTTGTGACTTTTTTGTTTTTATATTTCGTAACGTCAAGCCCTTGCGCTTTCTGAATCTCGTTATACGAGCGAAGAACTCTGTCAAAGTTTTCGGGAATTGAAAACTCAACGCGTTCAATTTCATCACCGGATATTTCCGGTATGAACTGCGCTATGAAGTCGATTCTGTCTTTTTCGGTTTTTATTCCGCTGAAATCTACCGCGCCTGCGGCAGTGCTTGCATCTGCGGTAACTTCGCTTACTGCGAAGATTCCCACAAGAATTGCAAGAGAAAGAATTATAACCATAAAAAATTTAATTGTTGATGCTCTTATCGAATATATAAACATTGTGTCCTCCGTTTGCCTTTTTTTAACATTATGCAAGGCGCGCCTTCGATATTCCGGACTTTTGAAAATACGAAAAATAAAAAAAGTGCGTAAACCGAGCTATTCTCTTGGCTTGCGCACTTATTTTTAATGCTTTAAGGAGCTATTCCGCTTGGCACTTTATGCTCTGACGGTTTAACGAAAGGAAATGGCTGTTTTTATTTCAGTTATTGCAGCAGCAACAGAAAACAATAACGATTGCAAGGATAATGATCCATGAGCAGTTATCGTCGAAAAGATGGCATAAGCAATTGTTATTCATATGTTTCCTCCAAGGAGATTTTATTGCGGTGTGTCCGCTTAATAACATATTATGCCATAGAGAAAAAATGGTTAATCGAATTTAAAAACAGCTTTTCCGTTTTCGAGCGCGAGGCGAGCCTCAAATTGATTGCCCTTCTTGGACATAAAACCGCGCATTTTAGCGGTTTTGCCCTCGATTAGCAAGCGCCGCACCTCGTTTATCGGAATAGTTTTCTTGCAAATGCTGACACCGAGACGGAAATTGCAGCCGTCCCTGTACCCGATGCAGCCGTAGCCTGTATTGCCTCTTATAACGTTTTTGCCGCATAAGGGGCAGGGGCCCGCTATCTCACCGAGCTTTCCTGTGTTGATTACGCTTGCAATCGGTGAAGTGCCTCCGGATTTGAAAATATCCGAGATTTCAATTTCCGCTTTTTTAACGGCATCGTCAACGGTGATTTCTCCGCGGAAAACGCCTTTAAGGGCGCGGCCCATATCGCTGGTTTTGTATTTATCCATATTTATTGAAAGCTTTTCGAGAGATTCGATAAGATGCTCGCCGCCTTCAAGTATGGTGTAAACGTCCTTTTTTATATCAATATATCCGCTCTTTTTTGCGTTGTTGATTATCTCCGAGCGAGTTGCCTCCGTGCCGAGTTCAAGACCCTCGAAAATTGCCTTGTAATCGTCGATGTCGTCTATCTCTCCGCTTTCTTCAAGCTCCTTTGCGCGAGCTTTTTCATCCTTAAAGGGATTCTTTAAATATTTGTTGAGAGTTTCGATTGTGTAATGCTTAGGCGGAGTAGTCTGCTTCTCCTTCGGAGCAAAATTTACGTTTACCTTATCGCCCTCTGAAAGAGAGGGAAGAATTTTATCCTTTTGATTGTAGTCGTCGTATTTCGTCCAACCGGGCTCTACCATAACCGTGCCCTTTAATACGAATTCTTCCTCGTCACCAACTTTAATTTTGATTTCGCTTTTATCAGCTATACAGTCCTCGGCGCAGAAAACAGCAACGAAGCGACGGATGACGGTTGAATAAACCTGCTTTTCCTTTTCCGTGAGCTTCGCCACGTCGGGAATCTTGTATGTGGGAGTCAGGGCGGAGTGCGATTCGATTTTCGAGTCGTCAAAGATGCTCTTTGAATCCTTGAAGCGCACAGGATAGCCGAGCTTTCCGACCGCCGCAATTATCGAACGTATTTTATCCTTTTCGGCAGTCGCCAGGTATTCGGAGTTCGTTCTCGGATAAGTCAAGTATCCCGCTTCGTAAAGCCCTTGTATAATTTTAAGGCTGTCAGACATTGACATTTTGTATTTTTTTCCGAGAACACTTTGAAGGGTTGAAAGGGAATAGAGCTTTCCGGGGTATACCGTGTCACGTTTTTTGCTGACAGAGGAAACGTAAGCGCCAAGCTCGTTGTAAAGCTTTGCTCTATCATTTGCTTTTTCGAGCTCGTCTTTTGTAAACTTTTCTTTACCTGTAAGCTCGACCGTTTCTCCGTTTGTTTTTGCGGAGGATTGCAGGGCATAGTAGATTTCGGGCTTGAAATTTCTGATTTCCATATCCCTGTCGTATATGGCTCTCACTATCGGAACGATAACGCGCCCGACTCGCAAGAGCTTGCCCGTTCTTATCGTGGCATATCTTGTTAGGTTAACACCGTATAGCCAGTCGATATACGTTCTTGCAAGACCTTCGTTTGCAAGGTTGTCGTATTCCTTGTCGTCCTTCATATTCAAAAGGGCATCTCTGACCGTTTTGGGTGTCTGATCGGGCAGCCACAGGCGCTTTGCCGCTTTTTTTGTTTCAAGGGCGTTTTCGATACAAATCCTTACGATAATTTCACCCTCTCTGTCCGCGTCACCCGCGTTGATTACGGTATCAACGTCAGGTCGGTTGCAGAGCGTTTTTATAATAGAAAACTGTCGGTTAATTCCGGCATCGGGCTTTTTGTCCTCGCCTCGCTTTAATTCAAAGCGGAATTTGTCGGGAAAGCAGGGCAGATTATCAAGAGTCCAGCCGATTCCGTCCGTACCCGTGTAAGTTTCTACGTCGACAAGAGAGAAAAGATGGCCGAAAACCCAGCTGACGATATACTCGTCGTTTATATAGTAGCCGTTTCGCTTTTCCATTTTGCCAATGCCGTCAACTATATTTCTGGCAAGGGTTGGCTTTTCTGCTATTATCAGCTTCATTTTTCTTTCCTTTCTTGAAAATGACTTCGATGTTTTTTTGATTTTGCGCTTTTTAAATTTTAGACAAGAAATTCACTATTCCGCCCGTTATGAACTCAATGTTAGCATCACTTGCAACCGTGTCGCGCGCGGTGTGGATATTGGGGGTATAAAGTATGCCGCCCTTCGTGCTTTTTGAAGCGACGCACGCGATACCGAGGGGGAAACTCTTATGATCGGAATTTGCCTCGGAGCCTCGCTTGCCGTGAAAATGAACGGCAAATTCTTCGCACGGGGTAAAGCTCTCTTTAAGTGCGGCAAATTCTCGGCATTCCTCGGCTTTCTTTTGTGCGATAAAGATTATGCTTTTTCCGTTGCCGACACAGTCAAAATTGATAACGGGCATATTCTTCATAATTTCGCGGTTTTCCTTGAAATACGCACGCGAGCCGAGCTTGCCCTTTTCTTCGTTGTCGAAAAGAATAAAGCAAACGTTATCGCGTTCACTCTCGCTTAAAGCGGCAAGAACGGAGAATAGCGTTGCAACGCCCGAGGTGTTGTCGTTTTTATTGTTTTTGTTCTTGAAGGTTCTGAAAAACAGAAAATACAGCAAGTAATAAACAAAGAGAAATCCAAAGAAGAATGCGGACTTTGAATCGTCAAAAATGACTTCCGCAAGAAATCCTGCTCCAAGCGATATCCCGATAAGAATCAGCAATGGAACAAACTGATACAGCCAGAAAAGAACGGGGCTTCTCGGAAGCATAAGATTGGGGAATGGGGAAGCGGCGGGGGTATCGTAATGCGCGACTAATGTAACCTTTGCTTTATCCGGATTGCCGATTACGACGTTTTTGTGCTTTTTTCCTTTATCAGTCCAATTTTTCGCTTTTGCGCCGAGCGCCTCGGCTTCGCTTACCGCATAAGCGCGAAACCGCTCTTTTTCCTCATCCGTACGCCTTACGGGATAGCTTGAATTTATATCTTCAAGGTAATTTTTCATAAATTTTTCCTTTATCGCGCTTTTGTTAAATAACTTAAAGAAGCTCCATTTTCGATAAAATCTCGCCGTCATTCGTAGCGCTCTCGGTGAACACTCTATCCTTATCCTCAACCGACTTGAATGCCTCGTAATATCTGAGTCCGAATTCGTGGAGCGACTCGTGATTGAAATGAAGATTGTCGGGGTTAGGGGTGAGCCCTTCCGCCGAGGCGAATGCCGCGCGGTGAGTGATTTTTGCAAATTCCGCGAGGGCTTCGTTTATTTTTTTATAGTTTTCAAGAACGGGATCGTCCTTGTAATTTACAATAAAATCGCCTAAACCGCCAACGATGACGGGAACGTTCTCTGCGCCAAGCTCACGGCGAAGCGCCGTCATTATTTTAGTGAGCTTTTCAAGATAGTGGGGGTAAAGATGCTCGGCGCAATCCGACTCGCCTTGATGCCAGAGTATAGCAACAAGATGCGAGGTACGAAGCGCAAGCTTTGCTGTATTTACGGCGTTTGTAAACAGTATATCGCCAACCGCCCATTGATTAAGCATGGTGCCGCCGTCTGCGCAGGGGATTACTCCTACCTCGACGTCCGGATGGTCAAGCGAATATTCTTTTGCAAAGCTCTCGACAAGGCAAGTGCCCGAAAAGGGTCTGTCAAAGTTGACAGGGCGAAACATCGTTTGCCATCTGCCGTTGCGAAGAACCTTTAATTTACCGCCGTTAGTATCGAGCTTGGGGGCGTCTGCCATAATGCCTCGCCCTGCCATATTGGACTGTCCTATTATAAGAATGGAATGTGTCATTTAATTTATTCCTTGTGCCGAAAAATTATTCGGTTTCCCAGAGGGGAATGTCTTTGAGCTTGCTCCAAACAAATTTACCCATGTTCTTTCCGCCAAGTTCGTTTAAGTGAATCTGGTCGAGCTGATAGTCACGTGCCTCAACTCTTGCAAAGCCGAAGCCGGAATCGGTAAATACGTTTATAACGGGAACACCGTTGAGCTTTGCAACACGCTCAGCGATTTCGGCAAACTCGAAATGGGTGATTCCACGGCCTTCGTGAATGGCCTCGGGGGCGGTGTTATTTGTAGTTATCATAACGATAACGACTATTTGCGCTTTCGTGTTCTTCTGCAAGTATCTGATGCACTGGTTGAGGCAACCGCAGAAGGATTCGTCGTCTGTGTCATATATATTGCCAACGATAGGGCCCTCGTTAGGCAAAACCTCAAGGGTGATAAGGTCCGCATCGGCTTTTCCGTCGGTAAGATTCATAACCGCGCGCTTAATCTTTGCTTTTCCTCGTCCGCCGGGGGTTATAGAGCCTCCACAGATTCCGTGATTTACAACGGTCATTCCGGAGAGCTCCTGAACTACGGGCACAAACTTTCCTTGCTCAACACTTGTCATTGAAGTGCCGTATGCGTGCCAAAGTTTTCCGTTCCAGTGATTTTTCATTTTTTTAGTTCCTTTCTGGGTGTTATGTTTTTTATTACACATTTTCCTTTGCGGAGGTGATGGATTTTATAAGCATACGGCGAATAACACCACACTCCTGCAAAAGTTCTTTTACGATTTGTTCGTTTATCGCATTTGAGCCAGCAAGCATCTCAATACGGCATTTCGTTTCACATAGGCAATTCATGGCGAAGCCGATTCACGCAACCATTAGGTTGCAATTCAACGCAGGTCATAAGGTTAAAAGGTATATTTTTTAAGTAAATTAAACCTTTCTTTTAAAGTTTCCAAAAACTTCGTTTACTTTTTCAAAGCTTGTAAAGGTATCAGGGTAACTTTTAAGAATTTTCAGCATTTCGCCAATTTGCCGTTTGTTAATGATACATATCAGCATATATTTATCAGTATCCGAATACATTCCGTGAACTCTTACCTCGGTAACTCCGTGCTTTAGTCGTGTCATCAATTCTGCGGAGAGTTCATTTGGTTGTCTTGTCACGATCTCAAATTTGTAACCGCTTTTAATTCCGCTGAGTCCGTTATCGACGATCATGTTTGCTATAAACAGATTAAGTAAAGTGCAAATTACGGGGGTGACTTTCATTCCGTATACAAAGAATGCAATAAACACCACACTAGCATCCATAACGAAGGAAATATAGGCGATATTGATTTCCGGTTTTGCTTTTTTTATCAATGCAGAAATTCCGTATGTACCACCGCTGGCCCCAAATCTTTTAAGCATAAGCGAAAAGCCAAAGCCTGAAATCACTCCCGTAGCAATACAGGCAAATACGACATTGAAATCAGCCTGATTATTTGCCAAACAATAAGGACTTGCGCCTATCGCCTTGTAAAAATATGGGATAAACGATTGAACACACATATATATGCTCAACATCAGTCCCAATTTTTTGTTGACTATGGCGCTCACCAAAATGAATATTGGTAAATTAAACGCAACCATCAAAATTGACCAACTGATTTTGTCCGCAAACAAATGATGTGTGATCGTGGCAAGTCCACCCACTCCACCCGGAGCAAATCCGTTGCTGTTTTGGAAAAAATGATATGCCGTGCCGACGATTACTCCCGCGATTATTGCGCAAAATATGTCAAAAACAATTTCTCTTACTTGTAATGCTTTCTTCATAGAATCAATCTCCTTTGACATGTATACTAAACCGCTGTAAAATGAACTTTCGAGTTTTGCTTGAAAATCACTTTTATCCTTAACTATTTTACTTTGCGGTGGTGATGGAGGAGATCAATCTTCTTCTGATCGAACCGCATTTATTACGCAAATCTTTGTAAGCAATCTCCGTTATTTTGCCTTTTCGGAAAATCAATTCAAGCCAGTATTCCGTTTCCGAACACTCTTTCAAAGAGATTTCGAGCTTATTTACAAAATCAGCTTTGCTTTGTGCGTACTTTGCCTCGTAGATATTGGCTCCTATCGATGACGAAGAACGAACGATTTGGTTAACATAAACGTAACAACCTTTTATTTCATCACAAAGATCGGAGATTTGGATTGCAAATTCTATAGCGTCCTCTCGCAGTTGGTTCTTATTATCTGTCATTTGATAAAAGTCCTTTCTTTTTATCGATATGTTCGCCTTTGGCGAACTCGATATATAGTCGCAAAGCGACCATTCGATATATTTCTCACTTCGTTCGAAATTCGATATGTTGCCTGCGGCAACGAGAGTCGATTGCGCCGTGCAAATGAACTTTCACTCGCGTTGCCCATTGGGCAACGCATATCGAGCGCGAAGCGCCATATCGAGTCGCAGACATATCGAGCGACGCGTCAGCGGCGCATATCGACGTCGAGCCGACGTGTGAGACACACGACGGACTCGACATGCCCTGTCCCGGGGAACAAATCCACCGGCAAGACTTTGCCGGGGAAATAGCCGCGCTCGGTGTAGAGCTTAACGTCACGCGCAAGTGTTTGCGGATTGCAGGAGATATAGACAATCCTGTCGGGCGAGAGGGAAGCAGTGAAATCTATCAGCTTCGCAGCGCAGCCGGCTCTCGGTGGGTCGAGAATTATAATATTGGGATTCAGCTTTTTGCCGAGCTGCTTTTCTGCGTTCTTTAATAGGTTTTCCGTGTTCTCAGCATCACCCGTGTAAAATTTCGCATTATTAAAGCCGGCATTTTTGGCGTTTTCGTTTGCCATTTCGACAGCGCTTTCAACTATCTCGATTCCGATGAGCTCACGGCAATCGTTTGCCATGGAAAGCCCGATAGAGCCGACGCCGCAATACAAGTCAAGTATAAGGTCTGTCTTTGTGGGGCGGGCAAGCTCCTTTGCCTTTGAATAGAGGAATTCCGCCGCGCCGTGATTGACTTGATAGAACGAGGGAGCGCTTAGCTTCAATTCTACACCGCAAAGGGTGTCCGTAATTAAGCCGTCACCAAAAACGTTAACGTATTGTTTTCCGAGAATGACGTTAGTGTTTTCTTTATTGATATTGAGAAGAAAGGCTTTTATTTCGGGGTGCTTTTGCGTAAGGATTGCAGAAAGCTCGTCTGTGGCGGGCATGGTATTGCCGTTAATAACCAGAACAAGCATAATTTCGCCACTTATTTCGCCACGTCTTATGTAAATGTGGCGTAAAAGCCCTACGCCTGTATTTTCGTCATAGACTGAAAGCTTGTGCTTTTTGAAAAATGAAGCAAGGGTTTCTATGATTTCGGGAAATTCCTCTTTTGAAAGGGGGCAATATCTCGCTTCCGTAACCCTGTGGGATTTTGGGGCGAAAAAGCCGATAACGTACTCGCCGTCTTTGTTTTTAGCTATTGGATACTGTGCTTTGTTACGGTAGTGTTCGGTTGATGGGGAGGGGGCCGTGTTAAGAATTTTAACGTTTGGGAGCTCTGCTTTTCTGAATGCAGATACAACGTCCTCTCGCTTCATTTCAAGCTCTTTTTCGTAATTCAGGAGCTTGTATGCGCAACTGTGGCAGTTTTCAATCGGGCACCTTGTATAAACTCTTTCTTTCGAGGGAGTTATAATTTTTTCAATGCGTCCGACGGCATATGACGAGGTCGTTTTGATTATTTTAGCCAAAACCACGTCACCGACAACAGCGCCCGACACGAAAACCACGAGCCCCTCGCTTTTTCCGACACCGAAGCCAAGGTTAGTCATATCGTATATCGCAAGTTCTACCGTATCGTTCTTTTTTAACAAGCTCTTGACCTCCAATGCCTAAAAGGCGGTTTTTTAAATAAAATGTAAATAAAAGTTTGCGTTAAATAAAATTTTCCTTGAATTTTGCCCGATATTCTTTCGGCGTTGCGCCAACGGCGGCTTTGAAGCTTTTTGTGAAATAGGAAGCATCGGTAAAGCCCGCCTCCTCGGCTATTTCAGCCATGCTTTTCGCCGTGCATTCAAGCAGATTTTTCGCCAGCTTGATTCGGTAATTGATAATATATTGGCGCAGAGTTATCCCTTTCGCTTCTTTGAGCTTATTGCTGACGTAGAAGGGATGGTAACCGAAAATCGCGCCTATTTCCGTGTTGGAAATCTCGTCTTTTCTGTTTTCTCTTATGTAAGAATCAAGATTTTTAACCATGCGGGGAGGCAGTGCACCTTCATCCGTCATTGCGGCAAGGCGTATGAGAATAAGCTTCAGCATCGCGGATATTTCCGCTTTCCATTCTCCCTCCCGTGATATTGAAAGGTCGCACATTTCTGTGAAATTTTCACGTTCCGCGTCGGCATCTTTAAGGAAAAGCACCTTGTCAAAGGGCGCATCTGCCGTTTCTTTTATTGAGCTTTGGTCAAAGCTCTCCGGCTTATCGGGAGCTTTCGATTCGCATTCTGAAAAATCCGACGTAAGATCAAAGGAGAGCGCCGCCATAAGTAGATACTGACCTTTAAGACGGTATTTTATGCCGGCAGGTATATAAACGAGATTACCGCCCTCGAATTTCATCTTTTTTCCGTCAACGGACAGAGATATCTCGCCGGAAATCATATAAAAAAGTCTTGGCTCGTAAGCGATACATTCATCGGTTCTGTATAATGTTTCGTAAATAGCACAAGACCTGATATACGGGTTCAGCTTTGCAAAATCCATAGGTAGCACCTCGCATTGAATTCATAAAAATATTTTATCACCAAAGCACAAGAAAATCAATAGGGATTCGAAATAAAAGTATGACAATCAGTCCGGGCGGGTGTTAAGCCGTTGGCTTATATGTCGGTGCAAAATTCCTCATGCGGAGTTATCAAAAAGGAACGCCATCCGAGGTTGGATGGTGTTCATTCGGGAATTTCAGCCGAGCTGAATATACGCTCACTTGCCGCTTACGAGCGAGCCATATTGAGTTGTAACGTACGATAAACGTACGGGAATTTGCTACGCGGGGTGAAATAAAATCTGACTGTTCCGGTCTGTGCGAGGAGAGCTTTTATCTCCGCGTTACGCAATATACCGCAGGCGGTATGCGAACCCAGTGACTTCGTCACCTGGCGAGATTTCTCGTACGGAGTCACCAAAAAAACCACCCAATCCATGTTCGGATTAGGTGGTTTTGGTGACTCGTACGGGAATCGAACCCATGTTTCAGCCTTGAGAGGGCCGTGTCTTAGCCGCTTGACCAACGAGCCATATTTAGTTGTAACGTACGATAAGCGTACGGGAATTTGCTACGCGGGGGGGACTTGTGGAGCAAACTCGCATTTTGCGCTTGATAATTGTAACACATAAACATAATTTTGTCAAGTGTTTTTCGAAAATATTTTGTCAAAGCGTATTTGTTTGGCTTTAAAATGTAAAAATTATGCATTTCAATGAAGAAAAAGCTTGCGTTATAATTAGACGGTTGTTGTCGTTTTCAGGCAAATCGCAAAAACCCGAAACGCCCGAAACTTTTTTGCTATTTGAATGTTTCTTGAACGCATTGGCGGCCGAATGGCGCATGTATAAAAGGCAAAATTGTATAATTTATATAAAAATTAAACTGAAACTTTTATCTTTTTGCCAATAGGTTTTTTGGCGCGCATATGATATAATATATAATACAATAAAAATATTGTAAAGGAAAAGTTCAATGAAAAAGTTTGGCAAAATTGTTGTGTTGATGCTCTCGCTGATCGTTGCATTCGGCGCTTTTGTCTTTGCCGTATCGGCAGATAATGCTCCCTTCCTCGTTGAAGGACTCTACCGTTACACTTGGGAAGAAGCGATCGATAACGCAGGTGGTGACGTATCAATTAAGCTCCTCTCGGATTATACTGTTTCCGAGGGAGAAAGTGCTGTAATTGATAAGTCGGTAATTATCGATCTCAACGGATACAGCATAATAAGCTCCGATACGGAGAATGTTCTCTTTACCGTTAAAGGCGAGGGGGTTGAGCTTACTATTGTAGGCCCCGGTTCTATTAACGTTGCAGGAACGTTTGTAAAAGTTGAAGATAGGAAATCAAGCGTTAAGATTTTTTCAACGGAAACCGGAATAACCGTAACTTCAAATTCGGTAAAGCCGGTATTTGACGTTGGCGGAAAAATGGATATCGACGGAAAAATCACCGTTGAGGCAAAGGCGGCAACTACGCTTGTTAACCTTAATCAGTCCGCTACACTTAACCTCGTTAACACGAAGGTAAATATGACGGGAAAGTCGCTTAACGCTGCGGCTCCGCTCGTAACGCTTTCCGCGGCTTCAAAGGTTAACGTTAAAAATACGGAAATAGTTACAAATGCCGGCGTCGTTTTTGCGGTAAAAGGTGTTACCGACGTTGCAACGCCGGCGGTAGTTCTTTGCGAATACTCAAAAATCACATCGTCGTCTACAAGCTACGGCAATATAATTGATGCAGGTAACGAGTATCTTTACGCTACCTTCCGCGTTTCTGACCTTGTAGCTTCCGGCGCTGCGTTTTCGGCGGCAGATACTATGGCTGATTTCACCTACGAAGGTGAAGTTAAGACCTATGCTGCTCCCAAAGTGAGCGTTTATCTTACAAAATGCAATTATTCCGTTCCCGCTTCGGAACAGAATTCTCCCTGCATATTCTACGGAAATATAACCGGAGTTATCACAGGCGGAGTATACAACATAACCCGCGGTGATATTGCAATACATACTCGCCTTTGGGACGGTACCAACGGTATCTTTATCAAAGCGGGAACAAAATGTATCGGTGACGATATGGTAAACGCATCTCAGCTTCAGTTGCTTCTCAATAAACTCAATTCCGAGCTTACAGCTCCCATGCAGGATGCGGATTCCGTAACCATATATTTTAATCCCGAAAGCCAGACAAACAAGAACTTTTCATTTGATACTATAGACGGAGGAGCTTGTAGCTTCTATCTGGACAAAGCAGTAACTCTCGAACATAATGTGGACACCTATCTTGTCCTTGGCATAGCTCCCAAGGGAAGCTACGCTGTTGACAGCGCGCATTCGACTAACTTCCAGTCATACAGCCTCTATTGCATGCATTCAAATCCCGCGATTCCCTCTGTCGGTTCGGGAACGTTTTCCCCGATCAATCCATCAATCGGCTCGAAGTACGGTGAAGCTGAAATACTTGATTCGGCTGACGGAAACCGTTATTTCAGATTTGCTTACAGACAGAAAGATTTTGTTGGAGGCAAATACCCTAACAACAGCAATCCTTACCTCGGAGTGTTCGTCGGAACGGGTATAAACAATAAGAATCCCGAGCATCCCACTTACCGTTCCGATTATATTACCATTGATTTTGATATCTCAACGGATACCTTTATAGACGGTGTTGCGCAGTATACCCCTGTATCTATGCCGGTTAAGCAGAGAGCCGGAGATTCTACGCAGTATCAGTCAAACAAAGGACTTAGCTTAACTTACAGTTCGGGACTTCCCATTTTAAAGCTCGGTGAAGGTCAGATTTACGATCTTCCAAACAGCGCGGGTGTATGGACGCATATAACCTATCTCTTTGAGATAGATTCGAGCGAAACGCTCAATGCTGACGGCACGCATAGTAAATATAACCTTTCAAAATCCAAGCTTCATATTTACGTTAACGGACAGTATCTCGGAACGACCACTGTTTTCTCGGCTACTGCTGATGCCGTAACGGAAGCTGTTTATAAGGCAATAAGCTTGGACGAAATGAGATTGGGACTTACCGAAACGACAAAGCTTAGCGCTTCGGTTAAGGATAACTCCATTTGTCTGGATAACCTCATAGTAACCCATTATAAGAACGGCTATGAAGGCGATATTGAAAAATTAATAGATGATAAAACCCTTAATCTCAACACCGCGTCTGACGTTATCTACAACGCAGATTATCAGATGCCGGGCGTAACGCCAACAGCTCCCGCTATTATTGTTGACGATGAACCTTACCTTCATATCAACGAAGGTATTCTTGCTATCGGCGAGGGCTCGGTAGTTGAGCTTTTCGCGGACGTTCCGGGCGTTTACAACGCAACGTGCAGCTTTACCGTTCACACTAACGGATACAGCATCAACGTTGAGTCGGAAACTCATTACATAGCCCCCGTTTACGGAGAAGTAAACGCATACAAAATAAGCAAGGCGAATAATTACGTTCCTGTTTATTGGGACGTTGACAGTTACGGCAGCACCGCTCCCGATTGTCTTTATCTTGAAACCAACGTTCCTTTCGGAATAGTTCCCACAAACACCGAAATGTTCGGCGATGAGGTTGACGGTCTTTGGAAATCTCTTATCGGTTGGTCGTATACCAAGGGCGCGAGTGTTCCCGATGTGATAAGACCGATAAGCAAAGAGGACGTTGACCGCGGCTTCCTTTGCCTCTATCCCGTATTTGAGTATACAAAGGCGAAGGTTACCTTCCTTGACGTAAGCGGCGCGCCTTTGGGTGAAGCTGTTTGGGTAGATATAGGAACGAGCGTTAGTGATCTTATGACATATAACGACGGTTCTTCGTTCGATATGCTCGATGTTCAGGGAACTGATTGGTATAAGCTTGCTTTCTCCGGTTGGACACTTAAAGATTCAAGCGATACTGAAATCGGAGTGCAACCTTATACGGCTCAACCCCTCTTTGAAAAAGCGGTTCTTACCGCGGTTAAGCACAATTTCTCCCTTACAAGACTCACGCGCCTCTACGCGAATGCTTACATTATGAAAGCGGATGGCGTAAGCGGAATAACCTTTGGCGGAATTTATTCCGATGCGGCTTGTACTACTGCTATGGAAACTACCGAGGTAACAATCGGCGGAGTTAACTACTTGCAGGTTTCGCTTATCACTAACGCTGTTACGGGTGATAGAGTTGACGAGCTTAAAACCAAGTGCTACGTGAAGTTTACTTATTCCGGAGTAGAGTACGTGCAGGAAGTAAGCGCGGATATAGAGAACTATCTCATAACGCTTCTTACAAATGAAAATTCGACAGACAGCGAAAAGAGCGTTGCGCTTGAAATGATGCGCTTCGTTAATGCTTCTCTCGTTCAGCTTGGCAAGGATCAGTATTCGAGCTTCTCGCAGTATCTTGCTAACCCCGATTACAATGCAAGTCTTATAAATCTTGCAAACGTATCCACCGAATTGTTCACGGACGAGGAAAAGGATAAAACAAAGTATCAGGCGCTTTTGCAGTATATTAAAACATTGGAATATGATTACAAAGAAAACAATCTTTGGTTTAATGCGCAGCCGGGTTATATGGGATATTCTACTCAGCAAAATAAGGAATTCAATTATAACTTCGTTATGGCGTACGTTAATCAAACCGTCGGCGCTAATAGGTTGAACGTTACAAGAGGCGGTTACGGTAAGAGCGCCGGTAAGATAATGTTTTCATTTAACGATGACTCAAAGGCCAAGGTTGTTTATAATTATGACGACTATATCGTTGTTCAGTATTACGGCACAACGTCAGATCCTGCCGCTAAACAAAGACCGCTTCTTACAACTGCTTATCTCAGCTGGGCGGCTTATATAACTATTCTTGAAGAGAATCCCAATGCCGATAAGAACGAGCTCGAATATGCAAGAATTATTTATGCTATGCATCACAGTATAAAGACGGCGGCCGGTGAAAACAACGTAACACCCAAGGTATAAGCCAAGAATACGTAAAATTTAACAGTTAAAACAAAAAAATGAAGCGTGATACTCCTTGCGGGGTGTCACGCTTTTTGTATAAAAGCAAAGGGAAAAATGCAAATTTACCTCTAGGGTGAGGCGTTTTAGGTATGAGGCGAAGTCCTTATATTAGATAATATGGAAAAGTTTGTGCGTTGATAGGACCTGCCTTTTTTGGTATAATTTTTAGGTATCACTTGAAAGGAGGTTGAATTTTGTGATAAAAGAAAAAAGAAAGAAAGAAAAGGGAAGGCGTCTTGCTGTCGTATCTCTCGCGCTTGCCGTAGCCGTCGGGCTGTCGCTTCTCGCACCGGGATTTTCCGTGGCGGCTTATAATAATGAAGTGACAGCGCCCGCATCAGCGCCGCTTATGACGCGCGCTGTTAAAAGAGAGCTTTCGGTCAGAGGTATATCTAACATAAAAACTTCGGCTTATAAGTCTTTGCCGATAAAGCTCGGAAGTGAAGCCGTGTCGGTATCAGCGCTCGTTATAAACGGCACGTATTATGTGCCCGTGAGAAGCATTATGTCAAAGATTGACGGCATCAGCGTTACATACAATACAAGAACAAAAACGCTTACCGCCTCCGGTATGGGCCTCAATTTGTCCGCAACGGACGGCTCGTACGTAGTTTACGCAAACGACAGAGTGCTTTTTGAAATGACTCCTGCGCGCGTTATGTCAGACGGCAGAATGTATATTCCCGCAAGCACCTTGGCAAAGGCGCTCGGCTTGAAGGTAAACGCCTCGGACGCAGAGCTTGTTTTGTCCGGCACACCGAGAGCGCTTACGCACGCGTCAAGATTTTACGATGCCGATTCGGTTTATTGGCTTTCAAAGATAATCAGCG
This sequence comes from Eubacteriales bacterium, assembly GCA_045656725.1. Classification (GTDB taxonomy): domain Bacteria; phylum Bacillota; class Clostridia; order Oscillospirales; family CAG-272; genus UBA1740. Next base: position 27,407 of record JAZORS010000153.1, read on the forward strand.
CGGAGAGTAAGGGAGAGCCCCTGCTCGGGCAGATAGCGGTAGGAAACGTTGTTCTTAACAGAGTTAAGTCAAAGTACTATCCGAACACTATCTGGGGTGTTATTTTTGATAAGAAATACGGTGTACAGTTCAGTCCTGTGGCTAACGGAACAATTTACGACACCCCCACGTATTCGGCAACTCTCGCGGCTAAAATATGCCTTGAAGGTTTTACGGTTTCCGAGGACATAACGTGCTTCGTTGCTCCTCGTTACGCTCCCGATTCATGGATAAGCAGAAACCGCACTTATGAATTCACGATACAAAATCATGAATTTTATTCCTAATTTATAAAAAAGCTTGAAAATATCCGATTTTTGTTATATACTGTAATTGTAATTTCTTATAAAGGAAGATAAAGTTATGGTATTTAAGCTTAAAGTTGCGGGTATTGAGCGTGATTTGCCGCTTTGCCCCCTTTCCGATACTCTGAATATTGCCGCCTTCGTAATGTTTGGCGACGTTGAGCTGACTAAAAAATGCGCCGAGGCCCTCCTTGCGCTCGCTCCGGAGCACGACGTTCTCATAACCGCGGAATCAAAGGGTATTCCCCTTGCGTATGAAATGTGCGCGCTTTCGGGAAGAAACCGCTACGTTCTCGCGAGAAAATCCGTTAAGCTTTATATGAAGGACGTTGTTAAATGCGAAACGCAGTCTATCACCACGACAGCGAAGCAGACACTTTACATAGACGGTGACGATGCGGAATATATGAAGGGTAAGCGCGTTCTTATCGTTGACGACGTTATAAGCACGGGCGGCTCT